>CALYOL010000026.1 GCA_945231345.1 uncultured Porphyromonadaceae bacterium | reverse complement strand
GCCTCAAGATTACGCTGAGTACCATCGGCATAGATAACACGGCCATTTTCAACGCGTGGACCCTGGTGGTCTACTTCTTCAGCATTGCTTGCGATAATACCGCCACATAGCTCGCCTACTACTTCAAGCACCTTGTCGTAGTTGTCCATAGCGTCTGCGAAATCTACAGGGGCGTAGTCAAACTTTTCTGCGTCGCTGTAGTTGCGTTCTTTGAGGGCTACGATTTTCTCCATCAACGGGTGGGAGAGATGTAGCTTTAAATCCGGATTGTCTGTATAAAAGTTAGCCATGATTATCTTTACTTAGAATTTTTCTTGTAATACTTAATGAGTTTTGGCACTACATCTTCCACATTACCAGTGATTACGTAGTCTGCTATCGTGTTGATAGGAGCATTCGGGTCGTTGTTGATGGAAATGATGATAGAGCTGTCTTGCATACCTGCAATGTGCTGGATTTGACCTGAAATACCACATGCGATATATAGCTTCGGACGCACTGTAACACCGGTTTGACCTATCTGGCGGTCGTGTTCGGTAAATCCTGCGTCAACAGCTGCGCGTGATGCACCAACTTCTCCACCGAGTGTTGCTGCAAGGTCGTGAAGCAGCTGGAAGTTTTCCTTGCTACCTACGCCATAGCCACCTGCAACGATGATTGGAGAGTTTTTGATGTTGATTTTAGACTTTTCAATGTGGCGGTCGATGATTTCCACTACATAGTCTGTATCTGCTACATATTTCTTAGCGTCGAGGTTGATTACCTCACCTTTGTGGTTTGCGTCAAAGATTTCCTTGCGCATCACACCCTCACGCACTGTTGCCATCTGTGGGCGGCAGTCAGGGTTTACGATAGTAGCGACAATGTTACCGCCGAATGCAGGGCGGATTTGATATAGCAGGTCTTTGTATTCCTTTCCGGTCTTCGGGTCGGTATGGTCACCGATTTCAAGTGAAGTACAGTCTGCTGTAAGTCCGCTGTGAAGACAAGATGATACACGCGGACCAAGGTCACGACCGATGCAAGTAGCACCCATAAGGCATACCTGCGGGTGTATTTCCTTAAATAGGTTGATAAGTACTGCAGCGTGTGGGTTTGAAGTATAAGGGTAAAGGCGTGCATCTTCTACCTTATATACCACGTCTGCTCCGTATGGGAAAAGCTGATTCTCTATTCCGTCCAGCTTGTCACCTACCACGATTGCTTCGAGTTTTACACCCAAGCGAGTTGCTAATTGACGACCTTTTGTCAATAGTTCAAGGCTGACGTCGGCAACTCTGCCATCTTCAAATTCGCAATATACGATTAAATTGTTGTTATCAGACATAGGAGTTCGTTATTTTCTATTTGGTCAACCTTTTAGATTAGCCAATTGTGTGGTTTGCAATAAGTTCTTTGATGAGATTTTCGAGTTGCTCATCGTTATTCTCCAGGCGGAGACTTTCCTTAGCTGTAAACACTACGTTTTCAATAGCCTTTACCTTTGTAGGAGAGCCTGCCATACCTATCTGCTCAGGGTCTGCCTCAACAAATGCAGCACCCCACTCAGGAATGTTGAGATATTCACGGGCATTGACATAAGCCTGCTGCTCTTCGCTCAGCTTTGCCTTTTCAGAAGTAGACACGGCGCGTTTGTACTTAATGAGGCGCTTTGCGTTGCGTGGACGACACTCCGCTGCAGAACCATTTACTGTCACTACGCATGGAAGTGGACATTTCACTGTCTCTACACCTGATTCCAGGCGGCGGCGTACTATTACATATCCGTCTTTGAGGTCAAGGATTTCTTCAGCGTAAGTCACCTGTGGGATGCCAAGCTTCTCGGCAATCTGTGGACCTACCTGTGCTGTATCACCGTCGATAGCCTGACGGCCGCCAAGGATGATGTCGTAGTTTTCTATTTTCTTCACAGCCTGTGCCAGTGAGTATGATGTAGCAAGTGTATCTGCGCCACCAAGCACGCGGTCTGTCAATACAATACCGTCATCTGCACCACGGAAGATTGCTTCGCGGATTACTTCTGCCGCACGGGGTAGACCCATGGTGAGAATTGTAACTTTGCTGCCCGGATTTGCGTCTTTCAGGCGAAGTGCCTGCTCAAGTGCGTTCAGGTCTTCCGGGTTGAAGATAGCAGGCAACGCTGCACGGTTGATGGTGCCATCTTCTTTCATTGCATCTTTTCCTACATTGCGGGTATCTGGCACCTGCTTTGCGAGGACTACGATGTTTAGACTCATAATTATTTCTTTTTAGTTTATTTAGTATTTATTTTTTGCGTAAATGTGAATTTATCAGCGTGCAAAGTTACTAATTTTTCACGACTTATTCAAATATCATCCATTTAATTCACCATTTTGAAATCTTAAAAACTTTAAAAAGGGCTACTATATCACCCTCGCCATTATCACAAAAAAAGCCGGGTCGCCGTCGCAGCAACCCAGCCCCACACAAATTTACGATATAAAACTATAAGATGTGCTTATATAAATACCTATTGGAACCGGTAAACAATTACGCACCGATAAATATGCCTGCCTTGCGACACGCCTCTATTTGCTCTTCAGGCCAGAGAGATGCCTGAACTTCGCCGATGTGCGCCTTCTGCAGCAAGAACATACACAGACGGCTCTGACCGATACCTCCACCGATTGAATATGGAAGCTTGCCTGCAAGCAGTGCACTGTGGAATTGTAGTTCTTTACGCTCCGGGCAGCCACAGATTTCAAGCTGGCGTATCATTGCCTCTTCATCTACGCGTATACCCATTGATGATAGTTCGAAAGGCACTTCAAGAACTGAATCCCACAGGATAATATCACCGTTAAGTCCTTTATAGCCATCAGAGTTTTCAGCTGTCCAGTCATCATAGTCTGGCGCACGCAGGTCATGTGGCTTACCATCTGAAAGTGCACCACCGATGCCTATTACAAACACCGCACCGTATTTCTTAGCAACTTCAGCCTCACGCTCTTTCGGTGTCTTATCCGGGAATGCCTTTACAAGCTCTTCAGAGTGAACAAAATGAATTTCTTCCGGTAGGCGCGGAGTGATATGAGGGAAGCGTTCATAAACCGCAAGCTCAGTCTCGCGTAGAGCCGCATATATCTTTTTAACAGTCTCCTTTAGATAGTCCAGCTTTCTGTCTTCTTTCTTTATTGATTTTTCCCAGTCCCACTGGTCTACATATATTGAGTGAAGGTTGTCAAGTTCCTCATCTGCGCGTATTGCGTTCATATCTGTGTAAAGTCCATAACCCGGAACAATACCATATGCAGCAAGCTTTGTACGTTTCCACTTCGCAAGCGAATGAACAACCTCTGCACGCTTACCTCCAAGAGCCGGTATATTGAACGCCACTGCATGCTCTACACCATTCAGGTCGTCATTAATTCCCGTACCTGACAGTACAAACAACGGTGCTGTAACTCGACGGAGGTTTAACGCTTTTGCCAACTTAGACTGGAAAGTGTCTTTAATCATCTTGATTGCCACTTCTGTAGTTTCAGGTAACAGTTTCAAGTGGTAGCTTTTTGGAATAATTAGGCTCATAATGATTTTTTGTTTTATTGTTTACGCCAACAAAGGTACAAACTATTTTTGAATTACCAAACTTTTTGCAAGAAAATTTTTATAATTAATTGCATTTTGTCAATTTTTGCAAACTTTACTATACATTTTAGCTATTATATTCCCTTTTTCTCCTTTTTTGCCACTTTTGCCCCATATATATCACAATTCATTGCCATAATTTTGTAATCTGACAGAAAATGACTAATTTCGCACCGAATTTTGAGACAATAGACAATATTACATGGTATTAAAGACTCGTGACAGACTCATTGAAGTGGCTCGTAAGCTGTTCCTACTTAAAGGAATAGAGAATACTACTATGCTGGACATTGCCAATGCCTCAGACAACGGGCGCAGGACCGTCTATTCCTATTTTAAAAACAAAGGCGACATATATAGCGCTGTTATAGAGCGTGAAAGCGAAAACTACGTGAAATCCGTCCGACTCATCGCCGAGTCTGATGACGAGCCCAACGTTAAGCTCACCAACTTCATCCTCGAGCGCTTCAATACTCTCAAAGAAGCTGCTAAGCAAAAGGAGTCTATACTATCTTGGCTAAAAATCGACTTCAACAAGACCGAAAAAATAAAAAAAGCCGTTTTCGCCAAAGAGGAAGACATCATCAACAGCATTATCAACGAGGGTATAAACTCCGGTGATTTTGACCCTGAACGCACTTACGCCCTCCCGCACATGCTCCCCACTATGATTCGCGCCATATGGAACCAGACAAACGAAAACCCCGACGACGACACTGATAAAATTGAGTCCTCATTTGTAGCTTTCGTTATTAACGGACTGAAAAAACATTAAACAATATATACACATAAAATTATATAACAATGAAATTACTCGAAGGTAAAACAGCACTTATCACAGGCGCCGCTCGCGGTATCGGTAAGGCTATCGCTATCAAATTCGCTCAGGAAGGAGCTAACATCGCTTTCACTGACCTTGTTATCGACGAAAACGCTCAGGCTACTGAAGCTGAAATCGCAGCTCTCGGCGTTAAGGCTAAAGGATATGCTTCTAACGCAGCTGATTTTGAGGCTACTAAGGCTGTTGTAGCTGAAATACAAAAGGAATTCGGACGCATCGACATCCTCGTAAACAATGCCGGAATCACTAAAGACGGACTTCTTCTCCGCATGACAGAAGAACAGTGGGACCGCGTAATAGGAATCAACCTCAAGAGCGCATTCAATTTCACTCGTAACGTTATCCCTGTAATGTTCAGCCAGCGCTCAGGCAGCATCATCAACATGGCTTCTGTTGTTGGTGTTCACGGTAACGCAGGACAAGCTAACTACGCCGCTTCTAAAGCCGGTATGATTGCACTCGCTAAGAGTGTAGCACAGGAAATGGGACCTCGCGGAATCCGCGCTAACGCTATAGCTCCTGGATTCATCGAAACTGCCATGACCGCTGCACTCCCTGAAAAGGTTCGCGAAGAATGGAAGCTCAAAATCCCTGCTCGCCGCGGCGGACAGCCTGAGGACATCGCAAATGTTGCAACTTTCCTCGCTTCTGACCTCGCAAGCTACGTCACTGGACAAGTTATACAGGTCGACGGCGGTATGAACATGTAATCCCATCAAAAAAACATTTTACGGACGTACCACACAGGTGCGTCCGTTAATATTTATCGTAGAGACGTGACACGCATAACGTCTGAAAAATAAAAAGACAAACCATGAACGAAGACAGCCTTAGCCAGATGTATCTCAAAGACACTGCATTCCAAGACCTCATGCAGCGTCGAATATTCAACGTCCTTCTTATCGCGTCGCCTTACGATGCCTTCATAATGGAAGAAGACGGACGCGTAGAAGAACAGCTATACTTTGAATACGTTGCACTGAACCTTAGTTCTCCCCCGCGTGTAACCCGCGTGGCACACATTTCAGATGCACTGCATGCGCTGTCACTGAAAAGGTTTGACCTTATTATCGCCATGCCAGGTAGCGACATCTCGGAGACCTTTACTGTCGCTAAAGACATCAAGGCGGAATACCCTAACATACCTTTTATCGTACTCACACCATTCTCAAAAGAAGTTTCTCGGCGAATTTCTACTGAAGACCTCTCAGCCGTAGATTATGTATTCTCCTGGCTCGGTAACGTCGACCTACTCCTCGCTATCATAAAGCTTCTCGAAGACAAGATGAACGCCGAAAACGACGTGAACAACGTTGGTGTGCAGATGATTCTACTCGTTGAGGACTCTATCCGCTTTTACTCATCTATCCTACCACACATCTACAAATTCCTGCTTAAGCAGTCGCTCGTATTCTCCACAGAGGCCCTAAACGAACACGAAAGAATGCTACGCATGCGCGGCAGACCAAAAGTAATGCTTGCCCGTAACTACGAGGAGGCTATGGAGCTTTATGAGAAATACGGACAAAACATTCTCGGCGTAATCAGCGACGTATCTTTCAAGCGTGACGGCGAAAAAGACCGACAGGCCGGCATTCGTCTCGCTAATTATATGCGCTCCAAAGACCCATACCTGCCAATCATCATCGAATCCACTGAGCTGGAAAACGCTAAATACATGAACCAGTTCGATGGCATCTTCATCGACAAGAGCAGCAAAAAGCTCTCCGTTGACCTCGGAAAAGCTATTATGGAAAACTTCGGCTTCGGAGACTTCATTATGCGAGACCCCGACACGGGTAAAGAGTTTATGAGAATACGAAACCTCGTAGAGATGCAGAAAAACGTCTTTAAAATTCCTGACAAGGTACTCTACCACCACGCTTCCCGTAACGACATCTCTCGCTGGCTTTACTCCCGCGCAATGTTCCCTATCGCTGACGTAATCAAAGACCACAGATTCATGACTATGGATGAAGCGCAAAAAGTTAAGCAGCTATTCTTCGACCTTATCGTAAAATACAGGAAGATGAAAAACCGCGGCGTCGTGGCGATATTCCAAAAAGACCGTTTTGACGACTATGCAAATTTCGCCCGTATCGGACAAGGTTCACTCGGAGGCAAAGGACGCGGTCTGGCTTTCATTGACTCTATAATAAAGAAGCACCCTATCTGCGACAACTTTGGTGGCATCACCATCTCCATACCCCGCACCGTTGTCCTATGTACTGACATCTTCGACGAGTTCATGGTCACTAACGACCTTTACCCAATTGCTCTCAGCCAGGCACCGGACGAGGAAATTCTACGACACTTCCTCCGTGCCAAGTTGCCAGAAAAGTTAAATGACGACTTCTTAGCACTATTTGACGTTGTGCATACACCACTCGCCATCCGTAGTTCAAGCCTTCTCGAAGACTCCCACTACCAACCTTTTGCGGGCATATATTCCACATATATGATACCTAACGTGAATGACAAGGCGGTAATGCTGCAGATGCTTAGCGACGCCATCAAGAGCGTGTATGCCTCCGTATTCTACGCCGACTCTAAAGCTTACATGACTGCTACCAGCAACGTCATAGACCAAGAAAAAATGGCTGTCATAATTCAGGAAGTCGTAGGCAAGGAGATTGACGGATACTACTTCCCTTCCTTCTCCGGCGTTGGACGCTCACTCAACTACTACCCTATCGGAGAAGAACTTCCGGAAGACGGTGTAGCTGAAATTGCCGTTGGTCTCGGAAAATACATCGTCGATGGCAACCTCAGCCTACGTTTCTCCCCTCGCCACCCCGGGAAAATACTCCAGACATCTACGCTTGACCTCGCACTGCGTGACACACAGAGGCAATTCTATGCACTGGACATGAAGAGCATTGATGAAGGAAGCTTCAGCGTCAACGACGGCTTTAACATCTATCGTGCTTCAGTGCAAGACTTTGGCAAAAACGGACACCTCAAATATATGGTCTCCACTTACGACCCTTACGACCAATATATTCGCGACTCTGACACTGGACCGGGACGCAAGATTGTCACTTTTGCCAACGTACTACAGCACGATATGTTCCCCCTCGCAAAAGCTATCGAGTTTATGCTTACAGAGGGACAGCGCGAAATGCAACGCCCTGTAGAAATTGAGTTCGCGGGCATGATTAATCCCTCAGGGCAAAATAAAGGTAAGCTATACTGGTTGCCAATCCGTCCTATTATCGACAAAAAAGAAGTGGTAGACAATTCTATAATGGAAATCCCGGACGAAAAACTCATCCTAAAAAGTAACACTTCGCTGGGGCATGGAAACATCGAGGGTGTGAGCACTATCGTTTACGTCCGCCCACAAAACTTCAGTTCATTAAACAACCCGGCAATCGCACAGGAACTTAGCAAAATAAACCGCGGATTTGCAGAGCGTGAAGAATTTTACGTCCTTATCGGGCCCGGACGATGGGGCTCAAGCGACAACGCACTCGGCATACCCGTCAAATGGCCTGACATCTGCAACGCAAAGCTCATTTGCGAATCTTCACTATCAGGATACAGGATTGAGCCAAGCCAGGGCACTCACTTCTTCCAAAATCTCACATCTTTTGGCGTAGGATACTTCACTATAAACCCATTCTCAAAAGACGGGCTTTACGACATCGAATACCTCGATTCCTTACCGTCCCTTTACGAGTCTGATTTCATACGAGTTGTCCACTTTGACTCTCCTCTATTCATCGGACTAAATGGCAGAAAAGGTGTAGGAGTCGTTATGAAACCGGAAGAATAAAGTGCTAACAAGCACTTTATTCTGTTCCGTAGTACAAGGCTATGTCATCTAAAGCCTGCCCTCATCGGCATAAGAGAAATATTTGCCATGCCCTACAATTATATGGTCAAGAACAGCAATATCCAGTAGCTTGGCTGCTTCTACAATTTTGTGTGTCAGCGCATCATCTTGCCCCGATGGCCTGATTGCTCCGGATGGATGGTTATGAACGAGAACAATATTGGTAGAAAGCCTGTCTACAGCGGATTTCAACACCATTTTCACGTCTACAAGCGTGCTTGACGTACCACCCTTGCTGATACATTCTGTGGAAACAATCTTACCGGCGCGAGAAATGTGAAGCACATAAAATTCCTCATGAGTAAGAAGCTCTACCTTGTCACGGATAAAGTTGAAAATATGCTCCGATTGGGTAATTGTAGGGTCCTTTTCGCCGTTCTCCTGGATAGCACGCTGGCAACGTCTTCCAAGCTCTATTGACGCGGCGAGAGAGGTGGCTTTGGCGATGCCGATGCCTGAATATTTGCTGGATAGTTCTGCTATCGTTTTTTTAGCAAGGAAATCAAGGCGGTAGTCTTGGTCTGCAAGAATTTCGCGGCTCATCTCTATTACAGATTTTCCGCGGAGACCACTGCCGAAAATAATCGCTAACAGCTCTGTATCTGAAAGGCTGTCAATTCCCTTTGTAAGTGCCTTTTCACGAGGCTTGTCGTCTTCTGCAAGGTCGCGTATCATTGTATTTCTCTTTTCCATCGTCATTTGCCTTTTATTTGCTGTTATTTCTATTTTTCTTTTTACTGATTTTAAGGTAGTTATAATGTTATTTTCCCTTGCGCATCATAACTTCCTCGCTCACGTCACGCCCTTGACGGAATATTATCTTCTTTGTAAAAGCATATATAAAGCCAATGCCATATCCTCCAAGCTGTATCACACTTGCAGGCAATGCTTTAAGAGAAATAATTAAACTGCCTGTTGAAATAAATGCAAATACCATCACTAAGATAAAATACAGTGCAAGAGGGAGTAGAAAATATGGCGAAATCAGGGTTCCACATACAAGCATTGCTACCGTAGCAATAACAAATAGTGCTGGCAATAAATGAACTAATTTCAGTGAGTTAGGATATAAAAGCTTAAGTGTTACTCTCGACATTCCAAAGACATATACCTGACGGAGAAATTTCTTAAAGTCTACACGTCGCTTATGATATACAAACGCCTCGGTAAAGAGACTGATTGTAAAGCCCGCATTTCGTATTCTCATACTCATGTCTATGTCCTCTGAAAACATCTCGCGAAATCCTCCAACTCGCTCATACACAAGCCTTGAGAAACCCATATTAAATGTCCTTGGAACAAACTTTTCAAGCGATATCTTACCACCACGTATTCCACCTGTGGTGAGGAATGAAGTCATGGTATAGTTTATGGCTTTTTGGGTGGAGGAAAAGGAATCGTGTGCTGCATCCGGTCCGCCAAAGCAATCTACAGGACTGACTTTTAGGCAATTAGACAGGATTTCAAAGTACTTTTCAGGGATAACGCAGTCTGAATCAAAAAACACGAAATAGTCTCCGGTAGCATTTTCCATTCCAACGTTACGAGCTATCGAACGCCCCTCATTTTCCTTGTATATATACTTGATTTCAAAGGATTTAGCATAGCGAGCAATGGCAGTATCACATCGCTCAGTAGAGCCGTCTTCCACTATTACAAGCTCAAAATTCTTAACTGTCTGAGCTGCAAGGCTTTGTAGCAGGTCTTCCACCTCTGCAATGCGGTTGTAAACGGGGACTATGATAGAAAATTTCATTTTAATCACCTATATATTAATAAGTTAGCAGATTAATCCATACGATTTTTGTAGTCTTCGTAAGTGTAGTGTTTGAGTAGTTCAAAAGTGCCGTTGGAGTGTAAAAATACAATGTTCGGATGCTGAATACCATTAAAAAAGTGGGTTTTAACGGTTGTATAGTGGTTCATGTCTTCGAATGTGATTTTATCCCCTGGCTTAAGAGGTTTGGGAAAGCTCCAGTCTCCTTTGTAGTCACCGCTGAGGCATGAGTTTCCACCAAGACGATATGTGGGCAGGTCGTGGTTTAATTCTACGCTCTCGGAAATGATAGGCATATATGGCATTTCCAACGTATCCGGCATATGGCAGGCAAAAGACGCATCTATAATGGCGGTTTTAATTCCTTGGTTTTCTACAACATCCACCACAGATGAAATAAGATTGCCTGTACGCCACATAAATGCGCTCCCCGGCTCCAATATTACGTCAAGCCATGGAAATTCAGCTTTGAAATTCTTAAGTAGCTTTATTAAATGCTCTACGTCGTAACCTTCACGAGTCATTAGGTGTCCTCCGCCCATGTTAACCCACTTCACCTGGCTTAAATATTTACCAAACTGTGACTTAAATGCGTCGAGAACTTTCTCCAGGTCGTAAGATGTTGATTCGCATAGCTGATGGAAATGCAGTCCCTCAATCCCATCGGGAAGCCTGTCTCCAATCATGTCTGCTGTCACTCCAAAGCGAGAGCCTGGAAGAGCGGGATTGTAAATATCAGTCTCTATTACGGAGCATTGCGGGTTTACTCTGAGTCCGGCTGACACATAGCCATCAGAATCTTTGCCGAAAGTGGCATTATATTCATCAAGGGTTGCTTTATGTTGCAAAAACTGGGAAATGGAATTGAACGTGATGTGTGAGCTACCCTTCAGGAACTCGCGGATTGTGAGTTGAGTGTAAGCAGGGCAGTAGCTGTGAACTTTTCGGCACAGAAATTCGTTTCCGAGCTTAAGTTCATTTAGAGAACTGGCAGTGCTGCTGAAACCAAATTCGCGCAGAGTGCCAAATGTTTTCCACAGGGCATTCGCTTTGAAAGCCATAATAATTTCCACTCCTGCATCTCGCCTCACCTTGTCAATAAGATTTAAGTTTTTACGTATAAGGTCTTCATATACAATGAAGTAAGGTGTGGGGTATTTGTCTATGTTGTCAATTATTTGCATATTTTGAAAAGTGCGAATTGTAACATTAATGTTTTTTGTCCGAAGTTGTTGAAAGCAACCACAATCTTGTCTTGCCCTTCTTGTCCGTTAAGGGATATAATTTCACCGATGCCAAAGCGTGAATGAATAATCTTCATTCCTACAGCGAGCTCTGCGATAGAGTGCTTTGCGTATTCATCAGAGTCTATGGTATTGAACGTGGCTGCAGGAGATGCTGCTGGGGTGCGCAACGTTGTATTTGGCGAGCTTGTAGTAGCAGTTTGCGTTGAATATTTGGCTGTAGGCGTGCTTGCACTGGCTTGTGGCTCACGGCTTGTCGTACTCTGTGAGGAAAACAGGCTGCTGTTAAGAGTCTTTCTGTATCTTCCTGAACCATCGCTTACATAGACAAACCGCTGGTCGATGTCGCTGACAAACGGAGAAATGCGGACATTTTGGGTCATTCCATTTCTCATGCGGCTGCGAGAGTAAGTAAGCATGCAAAATTTTCGCGCCCGGGTCATTGCGACGTAAAGCAGTCGCCGTTCCTCTTCTATCTCTCGCTGAGAACCTTTCGACATTGCCGAAGGGAAAAGGTCATCCTCCACGCCTGTGACAATTATGTCGTCAAATTCAAGCCCTTTTGCGGAGTGTACTGTCATCAGTGTCACACACTCGCTGTCGCGGTTATCCTTGTCCTGGTCTGTAATAAGCGCCACTTCTGACAAGAAATCTGATAGTTCTGCGCTCTCACCAGACTCTCGCCTTGTATCTACAAACTGGTGCAGTGCGTTTACCAACTCCTCAATGTTTTCTTTTTTAGAAATACCCTCCGGTGTAGAATCCAGACTCATTGATGCAAGAATGCCGGTACGCCTCAGAACTTCAGTGGCAATCTCAGCTGCGTCTGAGCCATTGTCGTTCATTTGCATGAGAGAAACTATAAGCTGCCTGAAATCGCTGATTTTTGTGACCGAACGCTTCAGTATGTCACTGTATTCCTCAGCATTACAAATGACGTTCCACATAGATATTCCCCTACTTTCTGCCGCTATCCCGATTCGTGCTACGGTAGTATCGCCAATACCTCTTGCGGGAAAATTTATCACTCGGCGTAAAGCCTCATCATCGTCAGGATTAATAACGAGCCTGAGGTATGCTATCATGTCTTTTATCTCCTTACGCTGGTAGAACGACAGCCCACCATAGATTACATACGGGATGTTGTATTTGCGCAGACTTTCCTCGAGAACGCGAGACTGCGCATTGGTACGATAAAGTATGGCTATTTCGCTGTATGGCTCTCTCTCTTCACGGTGCAGCCTCAAAATACGTCCTGCAACGAGTGCTCCCTCCTCAAACTCAGAGTAGCACTTAGTAAGCTCAATGGGTTGACCGATTTCATTTTCTGAAAACACCGCCTTGGGTATCTGATTCTTATTCTTTTCTATCAGTGAGTTAGCGGCTGCAACAATGCACTTTGTCGAACGGTAATTTCGCTCAAGCTTAAATGTCTTAAGACTTGGGAAAGTTCGGCTAAGCGAGAGAATATTCGCAATATTAGCTCCGCGGAAAGAATATATGCTCTGCGCGTCGTCTCCTACAACACAAACACGCTGCTCGCTGTTTGTAAGCTGAAGGATGATATTGTGCTGGGCGAAATTAGTATCTTGATATTCATCTACGAGGATGTAGCGGAAATGTTCGCTATATTTCTGTGCCAGGTCTGGGAAATTTCTGAACAGGAAATTTGTATTCACCAGCAGGTCGTCGAAATCCATAGCATTTGCAATCTTGCACCGGTTACAATATGCTGAGTATATCTCGTGGGTAGACGGTCGTTTGCTGCGTATATCGTCATTCATGATATTGCGGTCGCTACGATACATGGCAGGCGTTATGAGTGCGTTTTTAGCGGTAGAAATAATGCTATGGATAGCATTTGGCTTATATATCTTCTCGTCAAGACCCATCTCCTTGATAATCGCCTTGACAAGGCTCTTTGAGTCTGCTGAATCGTAGATAGTGAAATTTGATGTATATCCGAGCTTATCCGCATTCATGCGCAAGATACGAGCGAAGATAGAGTGAAACGTGCCCATCCACAGCTTAGACGCCTCTTCACTGCCAATCTTCTTTTCAATACGTTCTCGCATCTCTCTCGCTGCCTTGTTTGTAAAAGTGAGCGCAAGTATTGTGTATGGTTTCAAGCCCATATTCAGCAGGTGCAAGATTTTATAAGTCAGTACACGAGTCTTACCGGAGCCGGCTCCGGCAATGACGAGTTGTGGACCGTCGCAGTAAGTTACTGCTTCTCGCTGCTGAGGATTAAGCTCCTCGAGGTATGTGCATTGTTCAGGCATCAGGGGACAGTAGTCTCCCTGGTGAATAGGTTCTTGTTCGTCTATGTACCCTGCCATTATTTGAACTGGTTTAGAGCCGGATTATATACATAACCCACAGTTAGAAGCTTGTTAATGATAAGTTCACGGTCTATGTCCATGTCCTTGCACATCTCGTCAAGCGATGAATAGTTGTCGCGGAGCTGCGTATTTACGTAGCTTAATAATATAATTGGGTCTTGTGGTAAGTATGCCATATAATTTTGAAGTGAAACGTAATGCTGACGTGACACGCCACGACACTACGAGAATTGTTGTTCGTCAATAATTTCGCCCGTTTCGCTGACAGA
>CALYOL010000025.1 GCA_945231345.1 uncultured Porphyromonadaceae bacterium | reverse complement strand
CATGGGGTATAAATAAAGACATTAAGGTCGTTGTGACACAGGAGGCATACGAGGGCGGAAATATGGCTGTCCCCGCAGATGGTATTGTCCTTTCTGCAGACGCGAACGCCACGGATGCTATCGCTAAACTTAAATCGTTGAAAATTGGCGACGAAATAACGGTAAACTACTCTCTTTCACTGCCTTCTTACGGCAATCTGAAACCGGAAGGCGTGCAGGAAATTATTGGCGGCGACGTGAAAATACTGCGCGACGGAGAGACTGTAATGGAAGCAAACCGATGGATTAACCCTCGCGACTCATTTAATCCACGTACACTCATCGGATACGACAAGGACAGGACAATGATAGTAATCTGCGCTATCGACGGTCGTGGAGTGTCAAGTGGCACTACATATCCACAGGGTGCAGACCTGATGCGCAGCTATGGTTGCTATGATGCTCTCGACTTTGACGGCGGTGGCTCTACACTGATGTGGGGAGAAATGGAGGGAACGATAAACACACCGTGCGTAAGCCCTGAAAGGGCTGTGGGAAATGGCATTTTCGCCGTTCTACATGCGCCTGACGATGATGCTATCAGTGAGATACGTTTTGCAGACTATGCCCTGCGTGTTCCGCAATACGTGGCTTACCGCCCTGTATTCTACGGCTATAATCAATATGGCCGCCTGATAGATATGGACGTGCAGGGAGTGACAATTTCGTGCGATGATGAGCTGGGAGAAATCACAGATGAGGGTACTGTGCTTTATACTAAAGGCAGCGGCACTCACGCTCTCACTGCTACCTATGGAGATATCTCCGCGTCAATACCTGTTACTATTACAGACGCGGAGGATATAGTGGTAAAATACCCATCTGTCCTTTTAGACAACTACCGGACATGGAAGATAGATGTTAATGCGATTGTGGGCGGAAAGGAAATGCCTATCGAGCCGCGTGCACTGACATGGACTTCAAGCGATGAAAGTGTGCTTACTGTCAATGAAGAAGGATTGGTAAACGGACTTAAAAACGGCTCCGCCACTCTCACCGGTACCCTTGGCGACATTGTGCGAACCATTGATGTGACTGTGGAGTGTCCTCAGAAAGAACTAATCCCCATTGGTATAGAATCTATCCCTGAAGCATGGACTATGACTCGAAGCAACGTTAAGAGCGACGCTTCGCTCACCATGGCAAATGGGGGTGGATTGTCTATAGATTTCACTCTTTCATCTTCAAGGAGCCCGGCTCTTACACTTACACCGGTTACACCACTTCATCTATTCAGTTTGCCGGATGAACTAAGGCTAAAATTGACTCTAAACGGGGATGTTTCGGTCTCCAACACCGTTATTTCGTTCACTTTTGCAGACGGAGAACGTGTAAATGCAACTCTTGATGCAGTGGATTCAAATGGCGTAAAAGACTATGTAATAGACTTTTCCGAACTCGTGGATACTACGAATATAGGAATTTACCCTATTAAAATTAATTCCGTCCGATTCTCCTTCTCCGGTAAAGCCGGCGCATCATCCCACCTTGAAATCCCCTCATTTACAGGCTATTACAAAAACTATAATGATGCCGGAATTGAGGCTGTAATCGCTGATGATGATAGCTCTGTTGCGCCTATTTACTACAATCTTCAGGGAATACGTGTCACAAAACCTCGCATAGGTGAAATTTACATCGTCCGCCGCGCCAACAAGGCAAGCAAAGTGCTGATTACGGAATAAAATTCGTATCTTTGCGGAAATTTTTACATAATGGAACTGACAAACAACATTCGCAGACTGGTGAAATCGCTTGGCGAGGCGAAATACCGCAAAGAATACGGGCTTTTTGTAGCGGAGGGACCGAAATGCGTGTTTGAACTCGTCGATTTTTTCAAGCCGATATACCTCTTTGCTACACAAAAATGGATTGAGGATAATCAGCACTTGGTACAAGGAAGGACGATTACGCCCGTCACCTCTGCCGATATACAGAGGATGTCGCAACTGCGTGCTCCACAGCCTGTTATCGGAGTATTTGAAATACCGAAACAGTCACAGCCTGATGATAGTATAAAAGAAAGCCTCGTGTTAGCGTTAGACCGCGTGCAAGACCCCGGAAATCTTGGTACTATCATGCGAATTGCAGACTGGTATGGCATTCATACCATTCTCGCGTCTGCAGACACTGTTGACGTGTTCAACCCAAAGGTGGTTCAAGCCACTATGGGAGGCATGGCGCGCGTAAAAATCCATTATGTTGACTTGCCGGAGACACTGAAACGCCTGTCGCGATTCATGCCCGTATATGGCACCTCGCTCAGCGGAGATAACCTATATTCAATGCCACTTGAAAGCCGAGGGGTGATAGTGATGGGAAACGAGGGGCGCGGAGTGAGCGCAGAGGTGGAGAAATGCGTGTCAAACCGATTGTTTATCCCTTCGTATCCTGCTGGTGCAGAGCGAGTAGAGTCGCTAAATGTGTCAATGGCAACAGCTGTGATAGTAGCGGAATTTCGCCGCAGAATGATGTAGAAAAAGCACTTGTTAATTATGGCAAAAAGCGTAAAGACAATATGGTATTGCACCGAGTGCGGCGCCGACTCTCCTAAGTGGGAAGGTCGCTGCCCGGCTTGTGGTGCGTGGAATAGTATGGTGGAGGAAAAAGCTCCCGCCAAAAACAAGGGGATTGTGGCTACAAGCCGTATGGGCAAGAGCCGTCCGCAGAAAGTGTCTGAAATAGTGGCGGAGGAAGAACCGCGAATTACTCTCCCCAGCGGCGAGCTAAACCGTGTGCTTGGTGGCGGACTCGTCCCCGGCTCGCTTGTGCTGATAGGTGGTGAACCCGGAATTGGCAAATCTACCCTTGTTTTGCAAAATATACTTTCAATACGTTCTCGCACAGTGCTTTACGTCTCCGGCGAGGAGAGTGCGGTGCAGCTTAAAATGCGCGCCGACCGCCTTGGTCGTGTAAGCGACACATGCTATATCGTCACCGAAACTTCGCTCCAGAACATTTTTGAGCACATACACACCATCAAGCCTGGTCTGCTGATAATTGACTCTATCCAGACCATAGCGTCAGATGAACTGGAGTCTGCTTCCGGCTCCGTTTCACAGGTGCGTGAGTGCGCTGTGAGCCTATTGAAATACGCTAAGGAGAGCGGCGTGCCGGTCATTCTGATAGGTCATATTACAAAAGAGGGCAGCCTTGCAGGACCTAAAGTGCTGGAGCATATCGTAGATGCGGTATTACAGTTTGAGGGCGACCGCCAGTATATGTACCGCATATTGCGCTCTATAAAAAACCGATTTGGAAGCACATCTGAAATTGGTATTTACGAAATGTGCCAGCGTGGACTGCGCGAAGTGGCAAACCCATCAGAAATGCTACTTTCACAGAGCGATGAGGAACTTTCAGGCACGGCAATAGGCGTGACTATTGACGGTGCGCGCCCATTCCTTATAGAGACGCAGGCACTCGTCAGCACAGCGGCGTACGGCACTCCTCAGCGCACTGTAACAGGCTTCGACTCCAAGCGAATGAATATGCTTCTTGCTGTCCTTGAAAAGCGCGTAGGCTTCAAACTGATACAGAAAGACGTGTTTCTGAACATTGCCGGCGGACTGAAAGTAAACGACCCTGCGCTTGACTTGCCTGTGATTTGTGCTATTTTGTCATCTAATGTCGATATGGCAATTCCTCACGGCGTGTGCATCACCGGTGAAATAAGCCTCACCGGAGAAATTCGTCCCGTGACACGCATTGAGCAACGTATTACAGAGGCTGAAAAACTCGGTATGGAGGAGATTATTATCCCCAAAAACAACCTTAAAGGCATTGACACAGCCTCCCGCAAAATAAAAATAACGGAAGTCAGCAAGGTTGAGGAGGCTTTTCGCGCTCTCTTCGCTTGATTAATGCATTACTTCCACCGCTGTAAGTCCATTGTCTTGACCTACTGCATAGCGGGAGTTTGCAGAAGAGGCTTCAGGCTCTCCGCACCGCTGAAACATATCCATATATAGCGGACGGCCTTTCTGAAACATAAGGCAGGAAAAACTGTCGCCGGGACGGATAGAGCTATTTTCTGTCTCAAGAGCCTCAAATCTGTTATCTCCGAGATATTTTACTGTTATCACTCTGTCCGGCTGCCAAGCAAGGCGCAGTATATCGCCGGGAGTGAGTTCAGATGTCAATACAGACTCTGTAATAAAAAATTGGCTCTCAATTTTTCCCTCTTTGCGTAGCATCTCGCAAAAATCATCCCAGTCTCCATAACCGGCAAACTGTGCGAGGACATTTAGGCTACGCTCTGTCGTAGTGTCGCTTTTTCTGGTGGAATAGTTCCAGAGCCGCTCCAGTGTGACCTCCGAGATGTGTTCTTTCATCTTTTTCTCAATCATAGAAACTAATATCAGGAAGTCGCTGTGAGTGCTCATCTTTGTCCCGGCTGCAGTTTCTACGGCAGCCTTAAGTGCGGAAATCTGGGGTATATCTGTTTTATAATACATAGCATAGTGAATGTTTTTGCGATTACAAAAATAATTACTAATTTTGGATTTTCAAAATAAATCGGTAATTACTAATTTCGAATTTACGTATATGGACAACGACAGCATGACTTTTCGCCCTGTCACAGCAGAATTGAATATTATAGCCGGATTTTCAGAGCCTGAATTGATTTCAAGCACTGCTAACTCATTGCTTTTCAGGATAAAAAACTATGGCAAATATTTTATGCTTAAGACTCCTAAACTGGTTAATGCCATGTCGTTGGATATCCTTAAGCGAGAATATGAAATTTCCCTCTCGCTAAACCACTATAACATAGTAAACGCCATCACTTTTCTCCCCGACAGCCCTGTAGGTCCCGGAATACTGATGGAATATGTAGATGGCCGCAATCTAACCGACTTCCTTGCGGAAAATCCGTCGAAAAATGCGCGAATTAAGGTAGCGGAACAGATTATTTCCGCCATAGCGCACGTTCACCTGTCAAATATAATTCATAACGACATAAAGCCGGAGAATATCCTTGTCACAAGGGTAAATGGCGATGCAAAACTGATAGACTTCGGACTGTCTGACAATGATGCTTTTTACGTAAACAAGCACCTTGGCGGCACGCCCCGATATGCCTCTCCCGAACTGTTGGCGCAGGACTCAGAAATAGACTCTCGCAGCGATATATACTCGCTTGGCATGATTTTGCGAGACCTTTTCGGAAATAAATATTCAAGTATTACGGAGCGGTGTATGCAGAAAGACAAGGCTCTAAGATATCGCGACGCTGAGGAACTTATGAACGCATGGCATCATCGAGACAGACGTTTTCACCTTTCGCTCGTCGCACTTGCCGTCCTGGCTGTGATAGGAGCCGGTTGGGCATATTTGTCTGTAGTAGACCGCCGTGGCTCTGAATCTTTATCACAAGTCGAAGCATTGAAAGACTCGCTCGCTGTGTCACGATTACAAAGCGCTGTCGCTTCACGCCAACTTGACTCTGTCACATCTATCCTTGACTCTATCGGTGCTGTGGAGAAAGCGCAGAAGGAGCTTTTCCCCATTGTAAAAAAGCAAATAGATGATACTGTCAGTGCAATAAAATCTGACTTCAGAAAAATTGCCAAGCGAGAGAAGATAAGGGAATTGTATTATGCTTTTGCATGCGAAAGACTGAAAGATTTATGGAAAATCAAGGATATAATCGCTGATAGTGGACTGAATGCTGATGGAAAGGTGAATCTGAACAAATATTATGAAGACTGTTATGCAGAGTGTTCTGAACTTATGGTCGATATCTACAAAAATATGGAAAGTCTTTACGATTTTGAACGCGAGAAACGTGATTTTTATTTAGAATTGCGCGATAAACAAGAGCACTATCGCCCATACGTTGAGCAGTGACAAGTGAAAGACAAAGAAAGACAAATTGAAATACGAAAAACACTTATTATCTTTGCAACGTCGTAATTGTCGACGGGCAAGGACGGCAAAGGTACCTAATCAACGGCTTTGTCGTAGTAAAAGGTTCTGCTATGGCAAAGCCCACGTAAAAGTTTTTTGTGAACCATATATTTTGTATTTCTTAAAATTTTAAATCATTATGTCAATCTTATTATGGATTCTTGCCGGTCTGCTAATCGCATTCGGTTTCCTTGGTTGCTTCATCAACAAAATTCCCGGTCCTATGTTGTCATTCATTGGACTCTGTATCCTCACATTCGGCATAGGTTTGAAAATCAAAATTTGGGTTTTAGGACTTGTGTTTGTAGGCGTGATATTGAGCATGATTTTGTCAAAAAAATTGCTGCCAAAGGTTGGCGCACTCGTAGCAGAATACGGCAAGAGCGGCAGCTGGGGCGCTACTATCGGTTCTATCCTCGGTATTTTTACTATTATCGCAGTAGCAAACGAAGATGTTAGCAATGCTACGCTTATTATAGTAATTGCTTTGGCATTCCTCCTGTTGCCTTACGTCTTTGCAGCGCTTTTCGAAATGATTGCACGCAAGTCTTTCGCAGGTGGTGCTCAGGCAGGTGCAGGTGCTCTCGTGGCATTCCTTTGTGGCACAATGCTTAAGCTCGCTGTTTGCTGCTACAGCATCTATGCAGCTTTCCATTTTAGTTAATTTATAGCCTAAATCTTTAATATACCGTTAATTATGAAGAAATTATTATACATTTTTGTTGCAGCCGCTACTCTTTCTTTCATGTCTTGCGGCAGCTCAGACAGCAAAAGCTCAGAGAGCTATGATGAAACTGAGGAAGTTGTGTCAAGCTCTGATGACGAAAGCGCTGAGTCTGAGGAAACTGTAGAAGAAGCTGAAGAACAGGCAGAAGAACCTGTTGAGGAGGTGAAGGAGGTTAAGCATAATTCAAAATACGACCGCATTCTCGACGACTTTGAAAAGAAAGTTGAGAAAATCGAAAAGAAGATTGAAGATGGAGCAGGTCTCTTAGATGTTCAGTCGCAGGTGATTAAACTCCAGGACAGCCTTAAGGAACTGGGTGAAAACTCTGCCGAAATGGACTCTGAGCAGATGGCACGCTTGGCTGAACTCAATGCACGACTCAGCAAGGCTCTCGCTGAATTCTCTCTTGACGCAGCAAAAAGTGCAGCTTCTATTCTTTTCTAAAATGTTGTAAAATAGACAGTAAGAGCAGCGAGGCTTTTCGCCTCGCTGTGCTGTATTTCTAAAATAGCTTTACTTTTTTATATCACAGCTCATATACATACGAAATATTTCAAACAATTTAGCGCCCCGATGTTTGAAAAACAAATCGGGGCGCTATGGTATTTTTTTTGAATAAGTTACTTCAGGTGCTCGTCAATAAGGCGGATTTTCTTTTCCAGTGTTGCGATAGACTCTTTGAGGCGAGTTACGCGACGCTGAAGGTCTCGGAGCATAGAGTCACCGCTCTTGCTGCTTGCGGTGAAGAAACCGAGGTTGTTTTCGCAAGTGGCAAGCTCTGCAGTGCGCTGCTCGTAAGCGCGAACCATTCGCTCGCGTTCACGGTATAGCTTATCGTTATCACCAGCCATTTCTGCAATGTTGCTTTCAAAGCGGTCTATTTCTGCTGCAGCTCCAGTGAGGTCGAACTGCTCATATAGCTTATTAACTACGGCGCGGTAAGCGTCATAAACCTTATCTTTGTCGCGGAATGGAACATGTCCTATCTGCTGCCACTGTGCTGCGGCTTCTTTTACAGCCTTGGCGACCTCTTCACGAGGCGTTTCAGGTGTGATTGCATTGAGGGTAGCGATAATTGCTTTTTTAGCCTTTAGGTTTTCCACTTCAGCATGGCGAGTGCCTGAGAGCTGCTTTTTCTTGCGTTCAAAAAATTTATCGCATGCTTCCTGAAAACGTTTCCAGATAGCGTCGCTGTGTCTGCGTGGCACGGTACCAATAGTTTTCCACTCCTGCTGTAGCTTTACGAGTGCATCTGTAGTCTTTTTCCATTCGGTGCTATCGCTGAGTGCTTCAGCTTGTTCACAGAGTGCGGTCTTTCTGCGGAGATTTTCCTCAAGGTCATCTTTTACAGCCTTGTAGAAAGCAGCTTTAGCTTCGAAGAATTTGTCGCATGCGGCGCGGAAACGTTCAAAGAGCGCTGTGTTAGCCTTTTTAGATGCGAAACCAATGCCTTTCCACTGGGTCTGTAGCTCAAGGATTTTCTTTGTAGCCTGTTCCCACTGTGCGTAGGTTTTCAATTCTTCGATATTGATTGCCTCGATAGCATCGCAAAGCGCAGTTTTAGCAGTTTCGTTTTCCTGCTCGCGCTGTTTGCGCTGGTCAAAATATTCCTGGTGTTTTTTGTTGATAATTGAAGACACGTCCTTAAATCTTGCCCAAAGTTCTTCGCGTATTTCCTTAGCTACAGGGCCGATTTCGCGCCATTTTGCGTGGAGTTCCTGCAGAAGGCGTGCTGCTACAATTATGTCTGTGTCTTCAGCGAGCTTTTTGGCTTGCTCTATGATAAGCTCCTTTGCTTCAAGGTTTTTCTTGAAGTCGTAGTCGCGGAGGTCTTTATTAACTTTGAGCTGGTCGTAGAAACGCTCTTCAGCGTCCTTGTATTTTTTCCAGATATCGTTGCTGCGTTGTTCACCGACATCGCCCACTTCGCGATATTGCTGCTGGAGCTCGCGGAATTGTGGGAAAAGGCGGTTTACGTTGTCTGTATCCTGGCTTAGCTCGATGATTTTAGCGATGATTTCGAGCTTTTTGTCGTAGTTTGCCTGCTGAATTTCTTCCTGCTCTTTCAGATACACAGATTTTTTCTCCTTTATGATGTTCAGGATTTCTTTCAGAGCTTCTTCTTGTGGGTCTTCAGGAGCGGTGAATGCTTCCGCGTCGTTTCCTGCCTCGACAAAAGCCTGTTTTTGTTGAGCAATCTCATTCCGCTGGAAAGTGTAAAACAGCTGTTTCAGCCCGGCTACTTTTTCGCGGGAAATGTCTTCCGCTGAGCCATTAGCTATTTGCTGCAGTTGGCTCAGCACTTCGGCTTTTGTTGTCAACTGTGGCGTTTCTTCTTTTACTTCCTGTGTTTCTGCAGCAGTAGTGCTGTCTGTTAGAGAGACGTTTTCGGTTTCTTTGCCTTCTACGTCAAGGGGCTGTTCACGCAATTCCATGATAGAGAGTATTTAGTATTAAACATAGAGCATACAGCGGGATTTAGTCCCACCTACGCATTTTCGCCCCAAATTTAGCCAAAAGTTATGGTGTAAGCAAATTTTTTATGAAAAAAATTTCATATCAAATGTTGCGAGCCTACTTATTTATCACCTATTTATCACATTTGTAGGCATTCCGTCAAGGAAAGCACGCAAATTCTGAGCCGACACACTTATGAGTCTTCGGCGTGCGGTGGTGCTCTGCCATGCTATGTGTGGTGTGATACGACAATATGGGTTTGACAGAAGCGGGTTATCGGCAGATGGAGGCTCTTTGCATAGCACGTCGAGTGCTGCTGCAAAGATGCGTCGGCTGCGTAGAGCCTTGTCCAGTGCAGACTCGTCGATAAGTCCGCCGCGAGCGGTGTTTATGAGCACGGCTGTGGGTTTCATCATGGCGAGAGTCCCTTCGCAAATAAAGTTTGCATTGTCTGCTGTGAGTGGAGCATTTAGCGAGATTACGTCAGAAAGGGCAAATAGCTCACTTTGATTCACTCTTGTGATATATTGAGGCAACTGCTCCTGCGATTTTGACGTCAGTGCGATGATTTTCATGCCAAAGGCGTGGGCGATTTCCGCTACGCGTCTGCCAATATTCCCAAGTCCGTATATTCCCAATGTCTTGCCGAAAAGTTCTTCGGTTGGGGAAAGGAGATAGCTGAAGTCTGCGCAGTTGCTCCAGTCGCCTGCTTTTACGCTCTGAGAGTGCCGCTCCACGTCTACCATAAGGTTTAGAATATGCGCGAAAACTGTCTGGACTACAGATTCAGTGCTGTATGCAGGCACGTTGCACACTGTTACGCCGTGCTCTGTAGCAGCATCGATGTCCACGTTGTTGTATCCGGTTGCAAGGACTCCTATAAAACGGAGCTCCGGCAGTTGTTCGATAATTTCGCGAGTCATCAAAACCTTGTTTGTGAATACGGCGAAAGCTCCTCTGCACCTGTCCAGTGTGTCTTGAGGCTCTGTACGGTCGTATGTTATAAGTTCGCCCAGCTGTGATATCTCGTCCCAAGAGAGCCCTCCGGCTGCGGCTACAAATGCGTCGAGGATTACAATTTTTTTCATTTCTGCATATTTTGCCAATGTGATATGTAACGGTCTGCCACAATTTTCACATCATTGTTTTTTTCTACGAGTTTGCGCGCCTTGATAGACTTGTAAATCAGGCTGCCTTTGTTGAGTATGTGAGTGCGAAGAGTTTCCTTTATGTCCGGGTCAAGTGGCGAGAGCTGAATTATGGGCTTGTCGAAATCATCATCCAAATAAGCGTAGTATTCCGGCATAGCACCAGTTGCCGGGACTTTGCCCAGTGCCATTGCGGCGAGTGCATTAGTGGCAGGTGAATAAGAGTACAACTGGTCTATCACGATGTGTGCGGCGCGCATTTTGTCGTAATATTCTTGTATGCTGATGTTGCTTACCTTTATCAGCCGGCATCGGTCAGGCATTTCGTCTACTAATTCTTGCAGGATTTTTTGTAGAATACCCGTACCTTTTCTCAGGCTATACTCTTCTTTCATTCCAAGGAAAAGATTGACGCGCTCGTCGCTGTTGTCAAATTCGGCATATTTCAGCTGTTCCAGGTCGATAGGTATGCCGCAGTATTTCAGCTTATCTCCCAAGACCGGTCGTGCCGCAATGTCGTATTCGGGGAGTGCGGACATCGCCCCGTCGAGTATTCCGTAAAGGTATTCGGTGTATTTCCTTACATCGTCTCTCAGCCATCCGGTGAACTCTTCTGTTTTTCCCAGTTCAGTGAGCCGGTCTCCGATTTTATATTCCGAGAACTTGAATACCCCATCGTTACAGGCTTTTACAAAATAGTAGTCGTCGCCGGCGAGAGTGAGGAAAAGTCCCCCGTTGCGTTTGCGGAAACGGTCGAGGAAAAATTTCAGTTTTTCCGGTCTGAGGTGAGCAAACCCGGGGTTTACGAGTTGAACCACGTCATAGCCCGTCAGACTGTTGCTGAGTTCGTAAACGTCACGCAGATAATGGAATGCACCTTGTATCCCCGGCGTGCGGCTCAGGTATATGTCGTGGTCTGTGTTCATGTATGCACCTCCGTCGGAGACGAGGGTAACATCGATGCCTCGCCGACGTAGCTCAGCGGCGAGGCATGCGTGTAAGTTTGAGTAGTCTCCTATCAGAAGTACTTTCATCTTATTTTGTAAATTGCTGATTGAAAAACAGCAGGTGGTAGAGGATTGAGTTTCTCCAGTAAGGAATTGTGTGAGCACCAGGACGCACGATATAGTCGTGGTCTATTCCTTGCTTCAAGAGAGCCTCATGCAGGTTGTTGTTTACAGTGGCAAAGAAGTCATCTACTCCGCAGTCCACGATGATATTGACCTGTCCAGGCTTGAGGCTTGGCACGAGATTTATCACCGTGTGTGTCTCCCACACGTCAGGGTTGTCTTTGCGCTCGCCTATTCGGAGTTTCATTTTCCACTTATTTTCAAAGGGGCGAATATCCACGCCACCGCTCATAGAACCGGCATTTCCGAATATATCGCTGTGTCGGAATGCGAGCCACAGTGCACCGTGTCCACCCATGCTAAGACCTGAAATGGCGCGTTTTGAGCTATCTGCTATAGTAGGATAGTGAGTGTCGATAAACGGCACGAGCTCTTCTGTTATGTAAGACTCCATCTGCATTTTGGGGTCGATAGGAGAGTCCCAGTACCAGCTGTCACGTCCGTCGGGTGTTACGATTATCATGCCATAGAGGTCGGCGAGTTCTTCAAGGCGAGGCTGAATGATAGTCCAGCTCTTGTAGTCTCCGCTGTATCCGTTAAGCAGATATACAGTGGGGAACTTGTCAGAGCCGTCATTGTCTATTGCTTTTTCCGGCAAGATTACACATGCCCTTGCGGGAGATTCGATATACCTTGTGGTCACTGCTATTGTGTCTGTAGTACCCGCATAGCATGCTACAGACAGCAGGAATAGGGAAATGAAGTTTATGAGCTTTTTCATTGTAAATTATATCCTTTTAGCGATAATACGAGTCGTAATGCTGATTTTCCCATTACTGGATTTGTTTGATATTACTTCAGTTCATCCGGTGTAATTACAAAGGATGTCAGTTCTTTGCCGTCGCTGAAAAAGTTGTATTTTATTGATGCGCCTGCACCGATTACAGCTTCGCGGAACTCATTGTTTTCATCAGTCTTGATGCTGATGATTATTCCTTGCTTTAGGAGTGCTCCGGTGTGCTCGAGAGTTGAAGCTATCATGCCCGGCTCAACTTCCATTGTGTAAGTTACAAGAGAGTCTGTAGTGGAATAAGTCACGTTAACTGCCTTTACGTCGTAGCCGATGTCTTTAGGCATCTCTTTTTTCTCGATGTTTACGAGGTTGTCAAGTCTTTTTTCTTCGTCGCTCATGCAAGATGTCATCATCAGCATCAGAAACGCGGCTGAAAGAAATAGAGCTGTCAGTGTTTTTGCCATTGCTGTGTTCATAGGGTTGTATTTATTTGGAGTTATTATAATAAAAATCAAGTACTTTTCCGGCGGCGATGAAAGAGCTGAGTCTGTTGCCCAGCACTTGCTTTTCAAGGTCTCCGAGGAGGTCTGCCACATCCGGATTGTTGTAGAAATTGTTGCGGAGGCGGGTGTCGATAGTCTCATACATCCAGTATCTCGCCTGCTCGTGGCGTTTTTTGTCAAAATATCCGTTTTCCTTGACAAAAGCGAAATATCTGTCTATCATCTCCCATACTTCGGCAATACCGAGCTCGTAATAGCCTGAATATGTGAGCACTTCAGGCTGCCATCCTGAGGCTGTAGGCGGGAAAAGTCGTAGCGCACTCTTAAACTGAGCCTGTGCCAGTTTTGCGCGGTCGATATTGTCGCCGTCGCATTTGTTTATCACAATTCCGTCTGCCATTTCCATGATGCCGCGCTTAATGCCCTGAAGCTCGTCGCCGGTGCCTGCGAGCTGTATCAGCAGGAAGAAGTCAACCATAGAGTGTACGGCAGTTTCGCTCTGTCCTACGCCTACGGTTTCCACGAAGATATTGTTGTATCCGGCTGCTTCACATAGTACTATCGTTTCTCGCGTCTTGCGGGCAACGCCTCCGAGAGAGCCTGCCGATGGGGAAGGGCGAATGAAAGCGTTAGGGTGTACAGAGAGCTTTTCCATGCGGGTTTTATCGCCGAGTATGCTTCCCTTAGTGCGTTCGCTTGAGGGGTCTATTGCGAGGACAGCGAGTTTCCCTCCGTCTTTCAGCACATGGAGCCCGAAAACATCGATAGAAGTGCTTTTGCCAGCTCCCGGCACTCCTGTGATACCTATTCTGCGGGAGTTACCGGAGTAAGGGAGGCATTTTTCAATCACTTCCTGTGCAATAGGCTCATGGTCAGGGTTTATGCTTTCCACGAGGGTTACGGCGCGGGAGAGCATCGTCACGTCACCTTTCAGTATTTGCTCCACCATTTCGCCGGGTGTGGGTATCGGCTTGCGCTTCAGTTTGCGCAAGTATGGGTTTACTGAAGGTGGCTGTGCCACGCCGGAGTTAACGGTGAGTCCGGTATATTGTGCGTCATTTTCGGGGTGTTCCATGTCGTCAGGTTTTATGGTTATTACTTAGCGATGTCGCCCACTACCCGGTATTCCATTAGCGGGTTGTCAGGATAGTTTGAGGCGATGTATATGTAGGTGTTTATAATGTCTTGTGGCAGGGCAAAAGGGTTTAAAGTCACTTCAACCTCTATGCTTTTTCCGGGCTTTACGCGCGTCTTTTTATACTTGATGTTGATGTAAGGTACGTTAGCGTAAATTCGGCGGATTATAAGGTCGCTTTTGCCGTTGTTAGTGATTGTGAATGATGCGTTTAATCCGTTTGGTGGTGCGATGATGCCCAAACTCAGCTTTTTAGGATT
>CALYOL010000024.1 GCA_945231345.1 uncultured Porphyromonadaceae bacterium | reverse complement strand
GACGTGCCACACCGAGTGACACCATCATGAATGCAATCTGAGAAATGGTAGAGAATGCAAGTACTCGCTTGATGTCTATCTGGCAACATGCAACCATAGCTGCATAGAGTGCTGTCAGCGCGCCTACCACAGTCACAATCTGAAGCGCTGCCTCCTGCATGCAGAAGAGAGGGAACAGACGTGCAACCAGGTATACTCCCGCTACAACCATCGTAGCTGCGTGGATAAGTGCTGATACTGGTGTCGGACCTTCCATTGCGTCTGGCAGCCAGATGTGGAGAGGCATCATTGCTGATTTACCCATACCGCCCATGAATATAAGTACGAGCGCCCATGTCATCACTGACGCACCCATAAACATCGGTGCCTCGCTTGTTGCAAAGATATTCTGAACGCTTGCAGCTGTTTCAATCGAAACCTTAAAGTTGTCAGCCAAGCCGGTTCCTATCGACGTAAGGTCCGTAAAGTTAAACGTACCTGTGTAATAAGACAGGATTAGGATACCTACGAGGAAGCCGAGGTCTGCGAAACGTGTAACAATAAACGCCTTTTTAGATGCTGACACGGCTGCCGGTGTGGTGTAATAAAATCCGATAAGCAAATATGATGATGCACCCACAAGCTCCCAGAAAATATACATCTGGAAGATGTTTGTCGCTACTACGAGTCCCAGCATTGAGAAGCTGAAGAGAGACAGGAATGCGTAGTAACGTTGAAATCCCTTTTCAGGTGTGCCATGGTGGTCGCACATATAACCGTTGCTGTACAGATGCACCATAAACGATATTGTGGTGATGACAACAAGCATCATAGCTGAAATCGGGTCAAGGAGGAAGCCAAGGCGGATTACGAGCTTCTCAGTAAACTGGAGCCAGTCATAGTTAAAGATTATTGACTGTAATCTTTCGCCTTCGCCGTTTACAAAACATTCACTCCCTGAAAAGAAATATGTATAAGCTGTAAAATACGCTATAATGAGCGTTGCACCCATACCGATAGTTCCAAGTACACCCGCAACTTTCGGCTTCATATATCCGCCAAGAAGTCCCAGGAAAAGGAACATGAATAGAGGTATGACGAGTATTAATAATGGTAATGTAGCTTCCATAGACGTTTAAAATTTCATTTTGTTAACTTCACGGACATCAATATCGTTGCTCACGCGGAACACGTTGATGATGATTGCGATGGCAAGGGCTGTCTCTGCTGCCGCTATTGCTATTGCAAACAGCGTGAAGAACATTCCCTCCATCTGCTCCGGGAATAAAAATCTATTGAACACTACAAAGTTGATATCCACTGAGTTTAGCATTAGCTCCAGCGATATCAAGATAGCAATCATATTCTTGCGGGTAATAAATCCATATACACCGCAAGCAAACATGATAAGGCTCGGTATTAAGTAATATAACATTGTAATTTCCATATCAATACACTATTTTTTACGGGCAACTACAACGCCACCGATTATACATGCTAATAATAACACACTGACTGCTTCAAACGGCAACAAATATTGATAGCTGCCTGAACCTAAGAGCGTCTCGCCTATCTGTTTCATCTCAATTTCCTCCATCTGAGGTGCTGATGTGAGAAAATCACAGAAACGGGTTACAAGAGAATAGCCTGCCACGCCCAGCATCGCCAAGGCTGCCAGCAGACCTGTCACACGCTGTTTTGAAGCAAGTGCCTCACTGTTATCGCCCGGATGACTTGTCAACAGGATTGAGAAGACAAACAGCACGACTATACCGCCCGCATAAACCGCTATCTGTACTGCGCCAAGAAACTCATAGTCGAGCATAAAGTAGATGGCGGCTGTCGCAAACAGCGTAAAGAGCAGATAGGTCGCCGCACGTAATATCTTACGAGTCGTAACAGCGAGTACCGAGAAGATGACAATCGCAAGCGCGACTACCACATACGTGATGATACTTCCTACTGATTCCATATTATATGATACAATTTTTATTTATTCAGTTTTTGGTTGCTCACCTTCCGCTCCTTTTTCCGCTGCTGCCTTTTCTGCGGCTGCCTTCTTTTCTGCTGCCGCTTTCTTTGCTGCCTCTATGCGGGCAAGGCGCGCTGCCTCGAGTTCCGCCTTCTGTTCCGGCGTTAATTCCGGCTCTGCTGGCTCAGGAAGATAATTTAATTGTTTTACAAGCTTTGAACGTGTAAACACTGCCTGCTCAAAATCATTTTGGAAACGTATAGCATCCTGCGGACAGTTAGTGACGCACAACTGGCAGAATGTACAGCTGCCAAGGTCATAGATATACTTGTCTAACTTGCGCTTTTTCTTTCCGTCTGGCGTATCCACCATCTTTGTTTCAAGGTGAATTGTGCCGTTAGGACAACTTTTCTCACAAATACCGCAGCCGATACACTTGTGCTTGCCCTCGCTGTCATATACCAGCTCAAGAACAGCACGGAATCGCTCCGGATATTTATGAGTCTCTCTGTTTTCAGGATATTTTTCCGTAATCTTAGGGGTGACAAATTCCTTTCCGGTAACTGATAGCCCCTTCAGAAGGCTGACTATGCCGGTCCCTAATGTAGAAAAATAATCTTTGACACTACTCATAATGTGTGAATGTGTAATATTTGTTTAGTTTATAATTAATTATCTTACCTGACCACCAAGTATGTCAAGCAACTCGGTAGTGATGCTCTGCTGACGTAATTTGTTATATTCAAGACGCAACTGCTCCAACAGCTTTTTCGCATTATCGTTGGCGCTCTGCATTGCCATTACCCTCGCCGCCTGCTCCGACGCTCTGTTTTCTGTAAACACCTCTGTCATGACAGAAAGCATATACAGTGGAAGTATTGCCCGGAATATCGTCGTAACATCCGGCTCAAAGATATACGGACGGCTTTGGATTACCTTGCCGTCTGCCTTCCGGAAATTCGCCGCATCTGCCGGCAACAGCTGCTCAAAGGCGGGAACCTGTTTCGCAACGCTCTTAAAATGCATATACAGCAGCTCTACAAGGTCATACTTCCCTGAAAGAAAGCCGTCCTGTAGCGAAACAAGAAAGCCCTTTACCGCTTCGCCCTCTGTCTTGGAGTCTACCCCCTCTACTGGAGCTACTAAAGTCTTTGGACCGGCAAGTTTGCTCACAGCCTTCACCATCTTGCCACCTACCGGGATAATGGTTAGCTCTACGCCCTCGCCATATTTGCCACGAAGTTCTGAAATGCGTTCTTGCAGCTGCTTAAACAGGTTTATATTGTATGCGCCGCAAAGTCCATCGTCTGAACCCCAAATTACTATCGCAATATTATGTACCTCTCTCGACTCGATAAGCGGAGACGAGAATGGAGCGTCTGCAGTCAGCAAGTTGCCGATGACGGTCTCTATCTGACGGCGGTATGGCAACTGTTTGCGCAGCGCACCCTCCGCCTTATGCATCTTGGCAGACGAAATCATCTTCATAGCACCCGTGATTTTCTCCGAAGATGCTACTGAGCCGATACGTCCTTTTAGTTCTCGTAATGTTGACATTTGCTTATAAAGTCTTTAAGATTATACTTTTCATTTATATCGTCCTGCAACCTCTTTTGCCACCTCGGTCAGTATTGCTGCAGCATCATCTGTCAGCTGTCCCTTGAGGATTACGTCAAGTACATCTGCTTGATGCTTTGCATGGAGTATTTGCAGGAGTGAATTTTCAAATTCTGCAACCTTTTCCAGCGGTACATCGCTCATAAGTCCGTTTACACCGCAGAATATCACCGCTACCTCATCCTCAACAGCCATTGGCTTATACTGTGGCTGTATCAGCAGGCGCTCATTCTTGCGACCTCGGTCTATAGTGCGAGCGGTAACAGGGTCTATATCGCCACCAAACTTGGTAAACGACTCAAGCTCACGGAACTGTGCCTGATTAATCTTCAGCGTACCTGCCACCTTCTTCATCGCCTTAATCTGTGCATTACCGCCTACACGAGATACGGAAATACCCACATTAATTGCAGGACGGATACCGCGGTTAAACAATGCCGTCTCAAGGTATATCTGTCCATCTGTGATTGAAATCACATTTGTAGGAATATATGCAGACACGTCACCAGCCTGTGTCTCGATGATTGGCAGTGCTGTCAGAGAGCCTCCACCCTTAACCATCGGACGAAGAGCATCCGGCAGGTCATTCATCATTGCAGCAACTTTTGGGTTGTCAATGATTTTTGCCGCACGCTCCAGCAGACGTGAGTGAAGGTAGAAAATATCACCGGGATATGCCTCACGACCGGATGGACGCTTCAGGATAAGTGAAATCTCTCGATATGCCACCGCCTGTTTTGAAAGGTCATCATACACAATCAGCGCATCACGACCCGTGTCGCGGATAAATTCGCCTATAGCTACGCCTGCAAACGGTGAATAATACCTCATCGCTGCTGAATCTGACGCATTTGCCGCTACTACTACAGTATAATCCATCGCACCATGCTTACGTAGAGTCTCTACTGTAGCCGCTACTGAAGACGCCTTCTGACCTATTGCTACATAGATGCAATACACTGGCTTGCCTGCCTCATAGTTCTGGCGCTGGTTTATAATAGTATCTATTGCGATTGCGGTCTTGCCTATCTGACGGTCGCCAATAATTAACTCGCGCTGACCTCTGCCAATAGGCACCATAGAGTCAACTGCCTTTATACCGGTCTGAAGTGGCTGCTTCACAGGCTGACGGAATATTACACCGGGTGCCTTTCGCTCAAGAGGCAAGTTCAGCAGCTCGCCCTCTATCGGTCCGCGACCGTCTATCGCCTCACCCAATACGTTGATGACACGCCCAAATAGACCTTCACCTACGGGGATAGACGCAATCTGACCGGTGCGCTTCACCTTCATATTTTCTGTTACCTTGTTGACATTGTTCAACAGAATGACTCCAACGTTGCTCTCCTCAAGGTTCATAGCCACGCCCTTTACGCCATTCTCAAACTCAACAAGTTCGTTGGCACACACATTGTCGAGGCCATAAACCTGCGCTACGCCGTCGCCTACCTCCAATACTGTGCCCGTCTCCTCAAAAGTCGCCTTTGAATTGACATTTTGAAGCCTGTTTTTTAATACTTCAGATATCTCGCTTGGGTTAATCATTATTGCTCTTTTATATGCTTGTTAATTTCAAACGCAACTGTTCTAATTCATTCTTTATTGATGCATCAAGACGCTCATTATCTATGCTTACCACAAAACCGCCAAGCAATTCAGGGTCTACCGCTCCGGTATACTCTATCTTCGCTCCAGCTGGCAGATGGCGCGATATTATCGCTTTTATGCGGCTCGCTTCAGCATCCGTTATTGCTCCTGCAGACGTCACGCATACTGAATATATGCCGTTGGTCTTACGATAGATTGCCAAATAAGCCAATGCTATTTCGCGCATATATTCTATGCGCTTGGTCTCTATCAACAGCTTCAGAAAGTCACTATAAGTGGTATCCGCCTCTGTCGCCTGCGCCGCCATTTCAAGTATTTCAACCTTCTGCGCCGAATCTATAAACGGATTTGACACAGCCTGCTTCAGCTCCGGCATCTGCGCAAAGCTCCCGGCAAGCGTCGTCATCAGTGCATAAACTCTCTCCTCAATCTTGCGTTCTAACGCAACCTTGAAAAGTGCCTTTGCATAACGGCGTGGTATAAGACCTTCGTTCATCTCCTTTACTGAATTAGTTTTGGTTCTCTATTTCGTCGATAAGAGTGTTGACAAGGCGTGTCTGTGCTTTATCGTCTGACATATTCTGCCTTACCACCTTCTCCGCTATCCTCAGCGCTATCGCACCTACTTCCTCGCGGATTGAGAGCTCTGCCTCTTTCTTGGCTTGCTCTATAGTGAGTTTTGCAGCATCTATCTCCTTTTTTGCCTGCACTTTAGCCTCATTTCGAGCTTCCTCGATAATTTGTACCTTCAGCGCCTCTGCCTCTCGGAGTATGTCAGCCTCTTTACGGCGGGCTTCTGCAAGCATCTTGTCTGCATCTGCCTGAGCCTTGTCAAGTTGCTCCTTTGCGTTTTGAGCGTACTCTACACCCTTGTCGATAAGGTCGGCGCGCTTATCAACGATGTCAAGTATCACCGGCCATGCAAATTTCCATAATACGAAAAATAGCACGGCAAAGGATACAAACATCCAAAAGACCAAGCCGAAACCGGGGGTGAAAAGTTCCATATTATTTTTTTACTTTTTTATACAAACAATGCGAGGATACAAACGATGACTGCGAATAGTGCTACACCTTCGATAAGGGCTGCTATCACAATCATATTACTACGGATATCACCGGCTGCTTCTGGCTGGCGTGCGATTGCCTCCATTGCGGAAGAACCGATTTTTCCAATTCCGAGACCTGCGCCGATAACTGCTATTGCTGCTCCGAAACTTGCACCTAAACCAAGAAGTGCTTCTACTGCTGCTAAAATCATTGATAACATAGTCGTAATGTTTTTTTAGATTTGTTTTTTTATTTATTTTTTTATTTATTTCTTAATCATTTTTTTGTTCATGCTCTCCATGCTCTGCATGTGGATTTTCTTGAGCCAGAGAGATAAATATCGTGCTCAGCATCGTAAACACATATGCCTGGATAAAGCTCACAAGCACGTCTATCAAGAGCATGAAAATTGAGAATGCCACTGAAACTACTGCCGTCGCTCCGCCTACTGCATAGCCGCCTACTCCGGCAAATATGAATATGAGAAGCGTTAGCACTATCACTATCATATGGCCACCCATCATGTTGGCGAAAAGACGGATTGTCAGAGCCGCCGGCTTTGTGAATATGCCGAATAACTCTATCATCGGCATTATTGGCAGCGGACACTTTAGCCACATCGGTACGTCTGGCCAAAATATGTCTTTCCAATAATGTTTCGTTCCGAATATGTTCGTCACCAGGAATGTCATTATCGCAAGAGTCATCGTCACCGCTATATTTCCCGTCAGGTTCGCTCCTCCCGGGAATATCACCGTCAGTCCCAGCAAGTTCATCATGAAAATGAAGAAAAATACGGTCAGAAGATACGGTGCAAAACGACGGGCATTCTCCTTCAGCGTTGATTTTATCACTCCATCGTAGATAAACATCATTATCGCCTCAAATGCACCTATAAAGCCCTTTGGCGCCTTATTCCCATTGTTTTTATACCATTTTACAAGGCTCAGAGCACACCATATCACCAATATCAGAGTGATAAACACCGCAAGCACGTTTTTAGTGATTGAGATATCGTATGGCTTAACTTCCGCACCATTCACCAGTTCTACAACCTTACCCTTGTTTTCTCCCTCAGCTGGGATGACAAAAGTGGCTGCACCATCAGAATACTGCTCTCCATGAGCCACGCGTGATGATGAAAATACGTGTAAACCGTCGGTGCCATATACTATTATCGGCAGCGGAATGCGACGATGATGAGCAAATGGCAGCTCCCACCCATACGCGTCTCCAAGGTGTTCGAAGATTATCTCCTTCGGGTCTACCTTTGGAAGACCTTCGCCATGCGAGCCTTCTGCATTGCTGTGCATTGCATCACTGAAGCCAAGAGACATCAGACAAAGCAACACAACCGCTAATATGCCTATTATTATCTTTTTCATCTGCTCAGAATATACATACTGACACTACATTATTATCCACATCTACGATTCCACCGTCTATCAACTGCTCCTGCGCTTCTCCATTTGCCGGAACATACGCAAGCTTGCCCTTGACAAGCGTTGATACGATAGATGCGTGGTTTTGAAGTACCATAAACGAACCCTTTTCACCGGGCAGCGTGACTGATGTCACCTCTCCCTCAAAAACGGTTGCCTCTGCTGATATTACGCGTAGTATCATATCTGTTAATCAATTTTATTTAACTTCGGCGAGCATCTTCTTACCCTTCTCAATTGCCTCATCTATTGTTCCCACATTGAGGAATGCCTGCTCAGGGTATTGGTCTACCTCACCGCTTAATATCATCTTAAAGCCTCGGATTGTCTCGCTCAGCGGTACCATTACACCTGGCAGACCCGTAAACTGCTCTGCTACGTGGAACGGCTGTGAAAGGAAACGCTGGGCACGGCGTGCGCGTGCTACAACGAGCTTGTCTTCATCACTTAGCTCATCTACACCAAGGATTGCGATAATATCCTGAAGCTCATTATATTTCTGCAGCAACTGCTTAACTGCCTGCGCTACATTATAGTGTTCCTCACCGATAATATTCGGGTCAAGTATTCGTGACGTTGACTCAAGTGGGTCTACTGCCGGATAAATACCAAGCTCTGATATCTTTCGGCTTAACACTGTCGTTGCATCAAGGAATGAGAACGTTGTTGCTGGTGCCGGGTCGGTCAAGTCGTCGGCTGGCACATAGATTGCCTGTACTGACGTGATTGAACCATTCTTAGTGGAAGTAATTCGCTCCTGCAAGCTACCCATTTCTGACGCAAGGGTTGGCTGGTATCCTACTGCCGACGGCATTCGGCCAAGAAGCGCTGATACCTCTGAACCTGCCTGAGTGAAACGGAAGATATTGTCTATGAAAAGAAGAATATCCTTACCTCCGCCATCCTGGTCACGGAACTGCTCTGCTACGGTAAGACCCGATAGCGCCACTCGAAGACGTGCACCTGGAGGCTCATTCATCTGTCCGAACACGAGCGTTGCCTGTGACTGCTTAACCTGTTCCATATCTACGTCTTCCAGGTTCCACTCGCCGCGCTCCATGCCTTCCTCAAACTTCTTGCCATATTTCATTACGCCGCTCTCTATCATTTCACGCAGAAGGTCGTTACCCTCACGAGTACGCTCGCCTACTCCGGTAAACACTGAGAAACCGTTATGTCCCTTGGCAATATTGTTGATTAGCTCCATGATGAGCACTGTCTTTCCTACTCCGGCACCACCGAACAGACCGATTTTGCCACCCTTGCTATAAGGCTCGAGAAGGTCTATCACCTTTATACCCGTATAGAGGATTTCAGTACCGATTGTCAGGTCGTCAAACTCCGGAGCCGGCTGGTGGATTGCGCGCACACTGTCAGTCTTTATCTCCGGCAGGTGGTCTATCGCTTCACCTATCACGTTGAATAGACGTCCCTTTACCTGCTCGCCCGTTGGTACGGCGATTGGACGCTCCATGTTCTCTACTTTCATGCCGCGCTGCAGACCATCTGTGCTGTCCATTGCCACACAGCGAACGGTGTCCTCGCCTATGTGCTGTTCTACTTCAAGTATCAGGTCGCCGCTTGCTCGGCTTACTTTCAATGCGGTATAGATTGGAGGTATGCCACCCTGTTCGCTATCAAAAGTAACGTCTACCACAGGTCCGATTACTTGAGCTATTTTTCCAAATTTCTCACTCATAATAAAGTGGATTTGATATCAAGTGGATTAATTTTATATTTATTCTTTTATTATAAACAATTTTTTCCTCTCCCTTGTTTTCTGCTTTTATGGCTCTTTTTACTCATAAATTTGTAAATTTTTCCCTTCAGCAAAAAACGTATCAGAGATTTTTAGAAGTGTAAGCCGTAAATGATTACGATTACCATCAGCACAAGGTTCACAAGGTTGATTGGTAACAGATACTTCCATTCAAGGGCAAGAAGCTGGTCGATTCGTAGACGAGGGAATGTCCATTTAAACCAGATGATGATAAACGATATTACTATCGCCTTACCGATAAACCATACTACGCTCGGTATCCAGTCCATGACCATGTTAAATCCTTCCCACCCACTGATATGAAGCGGCATCCAGCCTCCGAAGAACAACAGGGATGCTACTCCTGACACAATAAATAGGTTCAGATATTCTGCAAGGTAGAAAAAGCCGAAGTGTATACCGGAATACTCTGTATGATAGCCCGCTGTCAACTCGCTCTCTGCCTCTGGAAGGTCAAACGGACCACGGTTTGTCTCAGCTGTTCCCGCGATGAGGTATATCACAAACGCTATCAGCGCCGGGATATGACCCGTAAAGATAAACCATCCTTCCTTTTGTGCCTCTACTATGCCCGTTACAGACATTGTGCCTGCAAAAGCTACCATCGTCAGCACTGAAAGACCGATTGACAGCTCATAGCTGACCATCTGCGCACCTGAACGCAACGCACCGATAAGTGTAAACTTATTGTTACTTGACCATCCTGCAAGCAATATGCCAAGTACGCCTATTGATGACACTGCTATCAGGAAGAAAATGCCGATATTGAAATCTATTATCTGCAATCCCTTTCCCCATGGAAGCACCGCAAAAGACATCATTGACGCTATTATCACCAAGTATGGAGCAAGTGCAAACAAGAACTTGTCTATATGGTTTAGAGTGATTAGCTCCTTTATAAGTATCTTGAACATATCCGCAAAGCTCTGGAGTACTCCCCACGGACCTACTCGGTTTGGACCAAGACGGCACTGGAAAGCCGCACACACCTTGCGCTCAAAATATATATAGAAGAGTGCCAGCAACGCATATGCCAGCAATAGACCTACACCGATAAGAACACACTCAACGGTCGTAGCAGCCCATGACGGCATCCAGCCTTTGAGCAGATTGTCTATCCAACTTGTTACTATTGAAAAGTCAAACATAATTTATTTTATCGTTTTTACTATTTCTAATTCCGGTTTATTGTCTTATCGGTCCATATCTGGTACTATATAGTCAAGCGAGCCGCCGATGGTGATAAGGTCCGCTATCTTGTCGCCTCTTGTGATATGGTCTACTACTGCTGCAAGATTTAGGCATGGAGGCGCTATCTTCAGGCGGTATGGACTTGTGCCTCCGTCGCTTTCGATATATACACCAAACACACCGCGACAGCCTTCCATCAGCTGGAACCAGTGACCTGCTGGCAACCTAAGCACCTTTGGCACCTTCGCCTGGATTTCTCCTTCTGGTATATTGTCTATCAGCTGCTCGATAATGTGTGCAGACTGTTCTATTTCTGCAAGGCGGCATTTAAAGCGTGCCATTGAGTCACCCTCTGTTGCCGTAACCTCTTCAAAGTCAAGCTCTGAATATATGCTGTATGGGTCTGTCTTGCGAATGTCGCACGCCCAACCTGATGCACGTCCTGAAGGTCCTGTAACTCCGTATGATATAGCATCCTCACGGCTCAATACTCCCACGCCTTCCATGCGGTTCTTAGCGATAATATTGCCGGTGAAAACCTTGTTGTATTCCTTGATATTTGCAGGAATTACTGCAAGCAACGCCTTTACGTCTTTCACGAAATCAGGGTGCAAATCCTGCATCACACCGCCGATTGTAGAATAGTTAAACGTCATGCGGGCGCCACATGTCTTCTCCATGATGTCAAGTATCTGTTCACGCACGCGCAACGTGTAAAACAGCATCGTTGTCGCACCAAGGTCCATACAGTATGTTCCGATAAACAGACAGTGTGATGCTATGCGCGAAAGCTCATCCATCAACACGCGTATTACCTGTACTCGGCGTGAAACCTCTATGCCAGCCGCCTTTTCAATACACATACACAGTCCGTGGTGGTAGTTATGCGCTGAGAAATAATCAAGGCGGTCCATATAGTGCAGAGTCTGAGGATATGTGAGGTTTTCACACAGCTTTTCCACTCCGCGGTGGATATAACCCATATATACGTCGATTTTCTTTATCGTCTCGCCGTCTACTGCTGTGCGGAATCGTAGCACACCGTGGGTTGCCGGGTGCTGAGGACCGATATTTACCACAAAATCGCCTTCCTCAAACACTTTTGACACGTTTTTCACCAAATTGCCTTTTTCATCACGGGTGTAAACGTATGTGTCATCCGTCTGACGCTCATTCTCTATCGATACTGGGTTTAATTCCGGATTTGTGTCGTAATCCTTACGCAGAGGGAAGCCCTTCCAGTCTATATTCAGGAACAGGCGGCGCATATCCGGATTGCCCACAAACACTATTCCAAAGAAATCATATACCTCTCGCTCCAATATGCACGCTATCTTCCATAAGTCCGCCACCGATGTCAGAGCCGGATTTTCTCGGTCTGTCGTAGACACCTTTATTGAAATATGCGCATTGGTTTTTGTTGAAGTCAGATAATAGACACAGCCTAATGACTCTTTCCAGTCCATTCCTACGATGGTCACAAGGTAGTCAAAACTCAGCTCCTCATCATCGCGAAGCGTCTCACACAGACTGTGTAGTTTTTCGTCAGGAATATTAATCAACAAAAATTCGCCTTCCTCAAATGTTGCTTCTGGAAACAACTTGGCTATTTTGTCTTGAATATTTGCCATAATTTTTCTTTATTATGTATATGGGGTTAGTCGAATTAGTTTTGTTCTTCCACCGGATGTGATTTCAGGTATTCTTCCCGGTTTTCCTGACGATTTACTCCGCCAAAGAAACGCTCTACCTTTATCTTGCGTGAAAGCTGCATTATTCCGTATATCATTGCCTCTGGGCGAGGTGGGCAACCCGGTACAAATACGTCTACCGGTACTATCTCCTCTATTCCCTTAGCCACATGATATGACTTGCGGAACGGACCTCCTGAAATCGCGCATGAGCCACACGCTATTACATACTTCGGCTCTGCAAGCTGGTCATACAGACGACGGAATACCGGCACCATTCGGTTTACAATTGTGCCCGCTACCATCATGAAGTCCGCCTGACGCGGGGAGGCACGTGCTACTTCCCAGCCAAAGCGCGCCATATCAAATCGCGCCGCTCCAAGCGACACAAATTCAATACCGCAACAACTGGTTGCGAATGTAAGTGGCCAGATTGAGTTAGACCGCCCCCAGTTGATTAGTTTGTCAAACGTGCCTACGATGACATTTGTCCCGCTCGCACGTAGCTCTTCCACGAGTTGCTCTATATACTCGTTATCCTTAAATGCCTCATAAGGCATGCTTTTTGTCGTTATTTTTTCCACTGTTCGTCCTTTCTTTTCTTATTCATTTATTTCCACTCCAGTGCTCCCTTTCGCCATGCATATACAAGGCCGAGTACCAAGATTGAGAAGAACACTGCGATGCTGATAATGCCATCTGTCCCAAGCTCTCTTACTTTTACCGCCCATGGGAACAAGAACACTGTTTCAACATCAAACATTAAAAAAAGGATGGCAAACAAGTAGTAGCCTACACTGAATCGTGTCATCGAGTTGCCTCGTGTCGGTATACCACATTCGTATGCTTCTCCTTTTTGTGGATTGAAAGAACGGGGGGATATCAATCCCGCTATCCACATCGCCAGCGCTACAAGTGCCACGCCTGTCAGCAGGGCTACTATCACCAGCAATGCGCTGTTCTGAATTCCAAAGATGTCTAATGATATCATAATCTTATTTTAATGTATCTATTTTCTTTTTGTTCAGGTATAGAATATCTTCTATTTCTTAAGGTGTAACTAATTCTATTTCAAAAACTTATGCACATATCAACCCCTTGCAGGGCTGACACCGCACAGTTTTACCAGTGCAAAGATACAAATTTTTCCGCATTTATCAACCCTTTTGTAACACTTATTTTTTCCCTATTCCTTTACTATTCCTTTCGCTCGCGACTTTTTATATCCCCATCGCTCCCCTTATTTAATATTTCACCACCTGATATGAATACAAATTCACTCAATAAGCTTTGTTTTTGCTTCTATATCTTGAGAAATTGGCATCACTTTAAATCCGTCCCATTCTTCCGCCGTTTCATACCCATTCTTTGACTGCATTGGCACATTCAGTATACAATCACTTTTTTCAAAATTGTCAAATGCATCTATAAGGCATATCGGTGGCTCAACGGCATTGCAGGTGATTGACTTTAAATTCTTGCAATAAGACAACGCCTGAAAACCGATTTTCACCAGTGATTTTGGCAAAGATAGCGACTCCAACTTCTCGCAGTGATAGAACGCATGATTTCCTATTGTCGTTATAGTTCTTGGCAATATGACATTCGTTATTTCAGACGGCGCATAAAATAACTTGGATTGCTCGGCGTCATATACAAAACCTTCGCGAGTTATTGCGCCGTTTTTAGGATAACTTATCACCACATCTGCCTCTATTTCTATGCTTTCCGATTCAGGCACCACTATTCTCTTAAGTTTTAGGCAATCAAGCTCCTCAATTCCAATAATCTTAGTGCGTCTGAATACTATTGACTCCATCTCATCACAACCAGCAAAAGCATTTTCATGAATTTTGCACACGCTTTTCGGAAGCACCAAATTTGACAAATGAGCCGGCACAAAATACAGCTCTTTCATATCCCTGTCATAAATACACCCATTGTCATCTATTATTCCATCCTTAGGATACGCTATTCCAATTCCTTTATCAGATGGATTTTCAATTCCTTCCGGATATGCGTATTTCTTCAA
>CALYOL010000023.1 GCA_945231345.1 uncultured Porphyromonadaceae bacterium | reverse complement strand
GTTTCACTTCCTTTCTGTCTGCATAGAAATCTTGTTCGCGAGGGTTTAGTGTTGGGTATTTGTGATAAACGTCAAGTGCTGATGCACAGCCGTTTTCATTGTTGAATGCATATACAAATGGAGAGATGCCGGCTGTATCAAAGTCGTTTAGCAAGTCTTCGAGCAGCGTACGCTGAATGATGGTAGTGGTGGAATATCTTTTGACGTCGTGAAGCCATGTGGCGGCACCTGTTATGACTATCATCGGCACGTTTATTTTGCAGTCTTTCAGCAGAATATCGGCTGTAGCCGGGGTGCGTGCCGTGGCTATCGTAATCATAGCGCCGCGCTCGCTGAGCTGAGTGATTTTTTCAGCGGAATATTCGCTGACCCTGCTTTCATCGTTTAGCAGAGTGCCGTCAAGGTCTGAGATATATAGAGTTTTCGTTTTCATTTCTGTCTTTTTCCGACCACAAATTTACGAAAAAATCTCTTACTTTCCAAACCTCGGAGCTGTGAAGAAAAGTCCGAAAGATACACCAAAATTCCAGTCGTGCCCATCGCGAGGCAAGTAATTGCCATACAGTGAAATAGAGGCAAACGGCAGGGAGTATACTGCAGCCATCTCGCCGAAGAATGTCGGGTCCGCAAACCAGTCGCCATAGCGAGGCGTACCATCAACATTGGGCTTTATGCGTCGCATAGGCAGGAAACATTGCAGTGATGTGCGTAGCTGAAGCATGTCGGTGACTTTTACTATTGGCTCAAGCCCTACAGCAGTGTAACTCAGCGCATTAAGGCGATAATTCAGCGTATTAAACTGTGAGGAACTCGGGATATATCGCTCGGCAGTCATAATTGTCTGGTCGTATGTGGTGAGGAGCTTGCGAGTGGAAGCGTATAATTCATATTGCATTCCAAGCGTAAACATCTTTGTGACAGAAGGATAAACCCTTACTTTATGGTGTGCAAAGCCATACATCACCTCGTCGCGCTCTGCCTTGCCTGCGGAGGTAGCGGGGAAGAAGTGGTAATTGCCTATCATTACGCCTGCCGCTGCTATGTGTTCCGTTCCTGAAGTAGGAAACATATTGTTGTTCAGTGTGTTGTAGTTATAGGCGATGCGTAGTTGCCATAGGTTATAGAATGCGTCATCCTCAATTTTTCGCTGTCCCGGTATGCCAAGAAGCGACAGATAAGAGTAGTCGAGATGTCCAAAACCTGCGCTCAAGTCTATCAGCGAGCGGCGCGACGTGGCGCGGCTGAAGTGCAGACGACCGAAAATCTCAGTGTTGTTTAGTGCCGATTTGTCGTCGGTCTCATAGAAAAATTGGTCAACGGTGTGGCTGGAGGTGCGTGAGAATACAGCCTCGGCGTGGAATGAAGTAGGAGTGGAGTATGGCAGAAACAGTCGCCCGTTAGCTTCGGCAGCAAAATAGTTTTTGCCCACCCATGCATTGACTCCGGCATTTATAGAGTGGTGGTCCAGCGACTTATACCTGCCGCTAAGGTATAACATAGAGCCTGCGGCAGATGTGAGCCATCCGCCAAAACCAATATTCAGGTTGTCCTTCACTTCAGCCTTAAGGTTTAGGTCAAAAGTGCCGGAAGCCGCGTCGTATGTGGCTTTCGGGATTAGATTGCGGAGTTTTCCGCCGGTGATGGCGCGGTAGTATGCAGATTTTGCGTGCTCTATGCCAAACGTATCTTCTACATTTGCCGTAAATGTACGCTGAAGGTAGCTGTTTTGCGTTTCACTGCCGCCGGTGACGGTTACAGCCTTGAAGTGGACTGGAGGAGTAGCATCCTTAAACGCATTGCGGCGCGCCACAATTTTTTCTGCCGGCATACGGCTTTTCACCCTGCCCTTTATCGAGTCTATGAACTCGTAGGTGCGGTTATAGCCTATGTCGTATATTTCCTGCGCCTTTGGGAAGTCAAGAAGATTGTATCCGCGGAGGTCAACGTGGATATAAATCCCGTCTTCAGGCTTCATAGGCTCGTTACGGTCTTGAATAATCATTTCCTCAAGCTGCGACACGAGGTCGGTGGGCTTCACTTCAGGCTCGGGGATGGCAACGTCTATGCCGAGGATAATGTCCGGCTTAAATTCAGACTTCATCACGTCTGTCGGGAAATTGTCGTAAATGCCACCGTCATACAGCAGCCTGCCGTCTATTTCTATGGGGTTAAACACCACCGGAAACGACATGGAGGCGCGAATAGCGTCGCCAAGGTCGCCTGAGCGGCATATTACCATTTTCTTTGCTGAAACGTCTGACGCTACGCAGCGGAATGGCACGAAAAGACGGTCGAAATTGCCGCGGCATTGTGCTGTATAGCCTGCAAACAGTTCCATGAAGGCAAAGTTCATGGGAAGTGGTGAAATCAGGCTTGTAGGAAGGATTGACGACGTCTTTGTAGAATCACGAGGCGAGAAAGCGAAGTTAAACATTGCCGGGCGTGGTGATTCCTTGAAGAAATAATAAGTCAATTTCTCATCTATCTGCCCTGTGCTCCAGTCTGAAAACTCCTTGCTTTGCAACAGAGCCATCATCTCGTCGGTAGTATATCCTGCGGCATATAGTCCGCCCACTATTGCGCCCATCGATGTGCCTGTGACGTAGTCGATAGGTATGTCGTTTTCTTCAAGTGCCTTAATTACGCCGATATGGGCGATGCCTTTAGCTCCGCCGCCACTGAGCACCAGCCCCACCTTTTGCCTTGCTCCGGCTGTCAGCGCAATGAGTATGGCAAGAAATATAACAATTTTTCTCATAGGTCTTTTTAGAAAGTTCAACAATATGATGTGCGTCATTTTCAAACGCATTACACTACAAAGATTTTATATCAAGTCATCCTTTATGTCTTCGGTGAATTTTTGCGCAAAAAGGCGGGCGGCGTAAGTTTCAGGGGTGAAGATGCAGTTTATGCTCATGGCGCGGAGTATTGCGTGGTGTACATTGTCAAGGGCGCGTGCATATATTCTGGCAACTTTCAGCTCTTTCAGTGCAGCAACGGCGCGGAGGCTCTGGTCCATGCTCTGACCTATGGCTACAATGGCGGTATCCACCTCGTCAAGTGGAAGCTCAGACAGCGCATCAACCTGAGATGCGTCAAGGATATAAGCGATTGATATGCGGTCTTTTATTTCATCTACACGGTTTTCGTTTGTGTCCACGCCTATCACGTCGTGTCCCATGTCTGTGAGCTGCTCCGCAAGGGTGCGGCCTACGTTGCCCAATCCTACTATTAAGTATTTCATAATTAGTTGATTATTACGTTGTCTTTAGGTAGTTTATACTTCGGTTTTTCCTTTTCGCGGAAGATGCTGGTGATAACGGTAAGCAGACCTACACGCCCTACAAACATCAGTATGATAATCAGCACTTTAGATGTGCTGCAAAGATGCTCTGTCACGCCCAGCGATGACCCTACGGTGCTGATGGCGGATATTGTCTCAAATAGCAATGCCTTTGGAGAAAGGTTCGGTTCTACTACGACAAGGGTGATAAACGTGGCGGTAATCACGAAAAGCGAACCGAAAATCGTGGCGAGAGCGCGGCGAACGGATTCTGGCGAAATCTCCCTGTTAAATAGAGTCACAGACTCGCGCCCGCGGATTACGGCAATAAAGTTAGCCATAGCCACCGCTATAGTGTTTACTTTGATGCCGCCGGCTGTTGACTGCGAAGCTCCGCCTATCCACATCAATAGGCTGTATGTCATGAGCGAGAGAAGCGACAGCGATGCTAAGTTTATGCTGCTGAAGCCTGCCGTTCGTGGTGCTACGGCATTGAAAATAGAGTGAATTACCTTGTCGCTCGTCTCCATGCCGCGGAATGAATAGTGCCACTCCAGCATACCCAATACCACAGACCCTGCAATGATGAGAAACAGCGTGCCGGAGATGACGATTTTTGTATTTATGTTGGTCAGATGTTTATACCGTGGTATTGAAGTGTCGCGGAAAAATACGAGCCTAAACCATCGGCGGACATTGTAAAACAGCGCATTTTTAAGGTTTACGAGTATAGGGAAGCCAATGCCGCCAAGGATTATCAGCACTGTGAGCGTAATGAAAAGCAAACGGTGGCTGCTGTTTGCAAGCACTGTCATTGACTCTTCGTAATTTGATATTCCGGCATTGCAAAATGCTGAAATAGATTGGAATATCGAGAAGAAAAACTCCTCGCTCAAGGTTTTGCCCATCGTGCCGTGAATGTCAAGCCAGATTGCACCTGCGCCTATCAGTTCTATCACGATGGTAAAGCCGAGAATGTATATCAGGGTGGAAATCAGCGAACTTAAGCTGCCGGAGCCTATCATGTCGCGGAGTGCAAAGCGGTTTTGTAGTCCGCTGTTGCCCATAAAGAATACGGCGAAAAATGTGGTGATAGTCATTACGCCCATTCCGCCTATCTGGATTAGCAGCATGATTACGATTTCGCCCTCGGTGGAAAACGTGGCAGGTATGTCTATCGTGGAAAGTCCTGTCACACAGACCGATGAGGTGGATATGAATATCGCGTCGATAATGCTGATTGACGCTCCATCTGCCAGTGAACGTGGCAGGCGCAGAAGTATTGCTCCCACGAATATCACTATCAGGAATGCAACCGCGAGCAGCATTGCCGGGTTTGTATTCTGGCTGATAAATTCTATGATAGCCTTGGAAATATTCAGCACGGAGAGTATGGCGAGGAGCGGGATGATGAAATATTTATGGCTGAATACCATCCACACGTCTTGCAAGATGCCACTTGCTCCCAATCCCGGGAAAAATCGCGGTAGGGCTGAAAGCAACAGGCAGATGCCTATCACCGAAGTGATAAACATCGCCTTACGCTTTATGTCAAACCACTGAACGACAAGCCTGCCGAAAAAGTCGAGGAAAAAACACCACCATGCTATGCCGTAAACATCGTAAATCAGCGCTGTTTCAGCCTTGGTCAGTGTGAAGCCGTAGTCTATAACCACTGCGCCAAACAGTGCAACAGACACCACGAGCAAGATAATTCTCACTACCTCATCTATGCGCTTGGCGATTTTCCTCGGAATTATTTTAGACAGGCTGAATTTCATTCGTTATGCCGAGATATGGCGGTTTTCGTCAGTCTGCTTTTTGAGGAATCGGAGGCGGAAGCGGTTCACCGTCTTTGTCCTTTGCAGTATTGTCTTCGGTTCGGGAGGCGAGAATTTCGTCAGTGCGTGAAGCCCATTGGCGCTTGCCGAAAATTCGCTCTGCGTCTTCATTGAAAATCACTTCATTTTTGAGCAGTGTGTCAGCAAGTTGCGCATGTCCGTCGGCGTGTTCTTGCAGGATAGCCTTTGCGCGTGCATATTGCTCGCTAACGATGCGCGACACTTCCTTGTCTATGAGCTCTGCGCGCCCTTCGCTGTAAGGCTTGCCAAACATGAAGTCTTGCCCCGTAGAGTCGTAGTAGCAGAGGTTTGCGAGATTGTCGCTCATGCCATAAAATGCCACCATAGCGTATGCCTGTTTTGTCACTCGCTCCAGGTCGTTTAGTGCTCCGGTGGAAATTCTGCCCATAAACATTTCCTCTGCAGCACGTCCTGCGAGGAGCGAGCATATATCGTCAAGGATTGCCTGTTTCGGCGTTATCTGTCGCTCTTCAGGCAGATACCAGGCTGCGCCGAGGCTCTTTCCGCGAGGCACTATTGTGACCTTTATAAGCGGATTTGCGTATTCCAAAAACCATGATACAGTGGCGTGTCCCGCCTCGTGTATTGCGATAGAGCGCTTTTCCTCGTCGGTAGTGATTTTTGAGCGTTTTTCCAGTCCTCCCACAATCCTGTCTACCGCGTCGGTGAAGTCTTTGCGCTGTACGCTGCTCTTGCCATGTCGTGCGGCGATAAGTGCAGCCTCGTTGCATACGTTAGCGATGTCTGCGCCGGAGAAGCCCGGTGTCTGGCGTGCGAGCAGCTCAAGGTCTACTGTATCGTCGATTTTCACGTCGCGCAAGTGCACTTTGTAGATTTCGATACGGTCGTGCAGGTCCGGTAATTCTACGTATATTTGCCTGTCAAATCGCCCTGCGCGCAAAAGTGCTTTGTCCAGGACGTCAGCGCGGTTTGTTGCCGCAAGAATGATTACACCGCTGTTTCTTCCAAAGCCGTCCATCTCTGTTAGCAGCTGGTTTAGGGTACTTTCGCGCTCGTCGTTTGCGTTGCTGATGTTATTTTTGCTGCGTGCACGTCCCACCGCGTCTATCTCGTCGATGAATATGATACACGGCGATTTTTCCTTTGCCTGCTTGAACAGGTCGCGGACGCGTGACGCTCCTACGCCTACAAACATTTCCACAAACGAACTGCCTGACATGGATAAGAATGGCACGTTTGCCTCGCCTGCTACGGCGCGTGCCAGCAGTGTCTTGCCTGTTCCCGGAGGACCTACAAGGAGTGCGCCCTTAGGAATTTTACCTCCTAATTCAGTGTATTTCTTCGGGTTTTTAAGAAACTCCACTATTTCCTCAATCTCAGTCTTAGCCTCTGCAAGCCCGGCTACGTCCTTGAATGTGACTTTTTCGGAATTGCCCTGGTCGTATATTTCAGCATTAGATTTGCCTACGCTGAATATGCCGCTTCCGCCGCCAGACATCTTGCGCATCAAGAAAAAGAAAAGCAGAACGATGAGCAGCACCGGCCCCAGTGACCATATGAGGTTTGAGTAGTCTGTTTTCTTTTTGTATTCTACGTTGCCCGTGAAATAACCTTTTTCAACCCAGTTGTCGATTTTTTCCTGGATGTTGTCTGCGGTAGGGGCTTGGGTGGTGATTATGTTTTTGTCTGATTTTTCCAGATGAGACTTGTCGAATAGCTTTTTGGCGAGAGAGTCAGTCACTTCCGCCTCTATTTCCAAAGTATTTGAATAAACAACGATGTTTTTTATGCCTTTTTCTTTGGCGTACTGCTCGAGTTCGTTGTATGAAACACTCTTGCTCGCATAGTTTTCACCAAATCCAAACGCGTAGCCTAAAAATATGGCGAGAAGTATGCCATAAATCCAAAAGATAATGCTGCTGCCGCCTTTTTTCTTTTTGCCGTCAGGACTTAAATTGTTTTTCTTATTGTCAGCCATTGTGGTTTATTGATAGTTAAGTATAAAGTGATGAAATAGGATTCTCAGTCAAGGTCCGGCACTCGTGTGATTGCCGCGTCGCACCATAGTTCTTCAAGGTTGTAATGCTGCCGCACTTCCTTGTAAAACACGTGTACAAGGGTATCGCCATAGTCTATCACTATCCATTCCGCATTGCGGTAGCCGTCGTAGTTATACGGTTTTATGCCACCGTGTTCAAACAGGTAGTCGCGTATGCTGTCTGCTATTGACGTCACCTGCATTGTGGAGTTCCCTTCACAGATTACGAACCGGTGAGCCGCTGCCGTTTCTATCGCAGATAGGTCCAGGATTACTATGCCTTTGCCTTTCTTTTCTTGAATGCCGTCTACTATTAAATTTGTTATATCTGTCTTTTCTGTAGTCATTTATGGGTATTTTATATTCTATATAACAATCTGTTCAGTGAAAATGTTAGAGCCGTTTTTTGTAATAAATGTTAATTCTTTGTCATAGGAAGAGTTTCTCTATCTTATGCAGCAGTCCGGAGAGGGAGAATACCACCACATGGTCGCCTGCCTGCAACTGCGTGCTACCTTCCACAAGCATACCTTTGCCGTTGCGTACCAGTCCCGCTATGGTCATTTCGTGGTAGAGTTTCAGGTCTTTCACCGGGGCTTTTGATATTTTAGACCCTTCGTGCACCTCAAATTCCGCCACCTCCGCGTCTGCCAGCGACATACACTTTGAGTTGTCCTCGTCTGTGATGAGCAGATACTGGAAAATCTCGCTGGAGGCAAGGAGCTTTTTGTTTATGATAGTGCCGATGTTAAGTCCTTCAGCCTCAGAGATAAACTGTATGTTTTCCACCTCGGCAATCGTCTTTGGCACTCCAAATTCTTTTGCTGTGAGGCAGGCAAGGATATTTGTCTCGGAGCTGTCGGTCAGCGCAATGAAGGCGTCCATGTCTTGTATTCCTTCTTCGATGAGAAAATCGTTTGAGCGGGCGTCGCCATACACTATGTCGCAGCCGCGGCATTTTTCCGGCAGTTTGCGGCATCGTTCTATGTCGTTGTCAATGATTTTTATGGAGTATTGCTCGCTGGCGAGGTGCGCGAGGCGGATGGCAATTCTCCCGCCTCCCATAATCATCACTTTTTTCACTTTTACCTGTCGTTTGCCGCAAAGTTCGCGCAGTTCAGACACATGCTCAGAAGTAGTCATGAAATAGATTATGTCACCGGGGCTGATAGTGTGGTCGCCGCGAGGAATTAGCGTGTCGTGGTGGCGTTTTATCGCTGAAACGTGAAAATTATGGTGAGTGTATGTAAGGTCTCGCAATTTCATTCCCACGATTGAGGCATTGTCGCGGATTTTCACTCCCACCAGTATCAGTTCGCCGTCGTGGAGCTCAAACCAGTTTCTCACCCATGTATGCCTTAGCGCAGTCTGTATTTCCAGTGCAGCGAGGTACTCGGGATAGATTGTGTGATTTACGCCTATTTTTTCGAAAAATTTGGCATTTACGGGGCGCATGTATTCGTAGTTGTCAATTCGGGCAACGGTCTTTTTCGCTCCAAGTGCCTTAGCGATAGCGCAGGCTGTCACATTTTCCGTCTCGTATGGCGTAACTCCGATAAACAGGTCGCAGTTTGCCACTCCCGCTTCGCGAAGCACATCAAACGATGTGGGATTTCCGAGAGTGGTCATAAGGTTATAGTTTGAGTCAAGTTGCGCCAGCTTTTCGGGCAACTTGTCCACCACCATAATGTCCTGATTTTCGCGGGAGAGGAGCTTTGCCAAGTGTGTGCCTACTTCTCCCGCACCGCCGATAACGATTTTCATTTTATCACTTGAATAATACTTTTTTCTATTGCATCAACATCAAATCCACAGAGTTTACGAAGCTCTGCCACAGTGCCTTGCGCCACGAAATTGTCCGGTATTCCCAGTCGTGTCACTTTCCTTGAATATCCATGGTCGTTTAGCCATTCTATTACGGCACTGCCGAGTCCGCCTATTATCGAAGCGTCTTCTACGGTGACGATATTGCAGCCTTTTTCAGCAACTTCTTTCAATAATTGCTCGTCGATAGGCTTGAGGAATATCATGTCGTAATGCGCTGCTGAAACACCTTTTTCCGCCGCTCTCGCCACAGCCTGTTGCACGTCGTAACATATTGGACCAATGGAGATTACTGCAACATCGTTTCCGTCGCAAACTTTGCGTCCTTTCCCTATTGGCATCGACTGCATCTCCTGCCGCCAGTCCACGTTTTTGCCGGAGCCGCGGGGGTAACGGATAGCAAATGGCCCGTGGTTTGCCTCCTGTGCCGTAAACAGCAGGTTTCGCATCATCATTTCATTGCTTGGTGAAGCAATAATCATGCCTGGAATAGTGCGGAGATATGCCAGGTCGTAGCAGCCGTGGTGTGTCACTCCGTCTTCTCCCACGAGTCCTGCGCGGTCTATGCAAAATGTCACGGGCAGGTGCTGGATAGCCACGTCGTGGATAATGTGGTCGTAGCCGCGTTGGAGAAATGACGAGTATATTGCGCAAAATGGCTGCCAGCCCTCTTTGGCGAGTCCTCCGGCAAAGGTCACTGCATGTCCTTCTGAAATTCCCACGTCGAAAACTCTCTCCGGCATCTCCTTTTGCATTATAGACATTGAGGTGCCTGAAGGCATCGCCGCGGTAATGCCGATTATTTTGTCGTTTGCTTTGGCGAGTTCTGTTATTGTTTCGCCGAAAACGTCTTGGTACTTAGGCGGATGCGGACCGGGTGCGGGTTTTACTCTCTCTCCCGTCTCCGGGTCGAATTTGCCCGGGGCGTGCCAGGTGGCAGGGTCTTTTTCCGCAGGTTCAAAGCCCTTTCCTTTCGTGGTGCATATATGGAGAATGCGTGGACCCTCCATGTCTTTGATATCGGTCAAAACGCTTACGAGTCTTTCCACATCGTGTCCGTCAAAAGGTCCGAAGTAGCGGATATTCAGTCCTTCAAAAATGTTTTGCTGACCGGAGAAAAGTGTTTTCAGCGAGTTGTTAAATCTCTGAATTACACCCTTTTGCCTTTCATTTACAAGGTGCAGTTTCCTGAGAACTCGATATACTTTGTATCTCAGGTTATTGTATCTGCGAGATGTGGTGAGGTGTGCGAGATAGCCGTTAAGCGAACCTACATTCCGGTCGATAGACATGTCGTTGTCGTTCAGCACTATAAGTAGGTTGTTTTTTACGTTTGCGGCATTGTTAAGTCCCTCAAAGGCAAGGCCTCCGCTGATAGACGCATCACCGATTACTGCAACGACATTTCTCCGCGGACTCTCATTTTTCAGTGCCGACGCAATAGCCATTCCAAGTGCCGCGGAAATAGAGTTTGAGGCGTGTCCGGCAGAGAAAGTGTCGTATTCGCTCTCCGCAGGGTTTGGAAAGCCGCTTAGTCCGCCAAATTTGCGATTTGTGTCAAATCTGTCACGTCGTCCCGTCAGCAGCTTATGCCCGTATGCCTGATGCCCCACGTCCCACACAATTCGGTCGTATGGAGTGTTGAAAACATAGTGTAGCGCTACCGTTATTTCCACCGCCCCCATGCCGGAAGCGAAGTGTCCGGGGTTTGACGACAGTGCGTCGATGAGGAAACGACGAATATCTGCACAAACTTCAGGCAGCTGGTTTACAGATAGTTGCCTTAGGTCTGCAGGCGAGTCTATGTGGCTCAATAGTGGATATTTTTCTTCACTTTTTTGCGTCATTCTCTCTCTTGTATTTCTTGTAAAGAGGCACAAATACAATTATTCCTGACGCTATCACCACGAATATGGTATATAGCGTGATTTTAGGCGTGTGTGTGAGTATATATATCACTATCAGCGCCCACAGCAGCACTATGCAAGCCAGCCTGAATATTTGTGAACCTGTCATTTTTTTCTTGTTGTTATTGTGGAGGTAAACCGGTGATAATCACTGTGTTGATTTTATGTATCAGGTCATACGCAGTGTTATCTTATCAGTTACCGTCCCTATAATTTTGCAAAGATAATGAAAATTTTGCACTCTGCAAAAACATTTTTTAGGCGATTGTTGGCTTTCTGAAATTTGGAAGTGGTCAAATACTAATAAATGTATCTAATTACTAAATTATGTGAAAATGTTATGTATATTTAAGGTAAATTTATAACTTTGTGCTACGTTAACGAAAAAATTAGGAATCCTAACATGAAAAAACATCTGATAGCTTTGGCAATGGCGTTCTTGTCAGCGGGTGCTATGATTGCGTCTGCCGCCACTGATGCTGAACGACTGACCGACGTGCTTTCCTCCTCTGTGGAGAAAGGCATTGCTGTGGGAAAAGTCAAAGTAGAAAAAGTAACCACTAATTCAAAGACGCGTACAGTAACCGTAAAATGCAATGAGTCAACATCTTACCTTCCATTTACAATGGAAAGGGTCACTGCACTTAAAAAGGAGATGCTCGCTGCATTAGGTCCAAGCTACAAAAACTACAAAATAGTAGTCACTGCAAACGGTTTTAAAATTGAAGACCTTGCCATTGACGCAGACCGAAAATATGGCAGACCTGCAGAGGATACTCCGTTTATCACTTACGAGGACAAATTCAGCTTCCAGCCAACAAAGGGACTTAGCGGTTCGAACATAGCAATGTGGCAAAGCCATGGCTATTACTTCGAGAAAAAACTAAACCGCTGGGAATGGCAGCGTGCACGAATAATGCAGACCGTAGAAGACCTGTTTACGCAGAGCTTCGTGATGCCATATTTGATGCCTATGCTTGAAAATTCAGGCGCTTACGTTATCTCTCCGCGAGAGAGGGATACAAACCTTACTGAAATTGTAATTGACAACGACGGAGGGATGGCGAAGGGAGATTATTCTGAAAGCGGAGAGTGGAGTAATTGCTCTGAAGCAGGCTTCGCGCACCTCTATGCGACGTATAACGACACTCCCGGACGAAGCAATCCGTTCACGCTTGGCACTACACGCAAGGCTGTGGCTGGAGAGGGAGCAAAGGCGCAGTGGAATGCGGAAATCCCTGAGACAGACAGCTATGCAGTGTATGTATCTTACAAATCTGACAAAAACAGCACTGAAAATGCCACCTATACCGTCAATGCGGCAGACGGACCGCACAAAGTGGTGATAAACCAGAAAATGGGCGGAGGAACGTGGATTTATCTCGGACATTACAGGCTGAATAAGGGCTTGTCAAGTAAACCGATAGTGGAACTCGCCGCAACAGGGAAAAAACAGCAAATAGTGACTGCCGACGCCGTGAAAATCGGTGGCGGATATGGTGTAATAGAACGTCCGGCAAGAATGACTAATGACCTCGGAGAGGAACATGTGGAATACATTTCAAGCAAGTATCCTAAGTATACCGAGGGTGCACGTTACTGGCTGCAGTGGGCAGGCGTGCCGGATAGTATTTACACTCCATACAAGGGAGAAAATGACTATAGCGACGACTATACATGCCGCGGAATGTGGGTAAACTGGCTTGCCGGCGGTAGCAGCATGTTGCCGGACCGTGAGGGGCTTAAGATACCTGTCGACCTTTCATTTGCATTCCACTCTGATGCCGGCAGCACGCCAAACGACTCAATCGTGGGTACACTTGGAATATACTCTACCGATGATGGCGCAAAGCTCGGCACAGGACACTCTCGCCTTGCTTCACGCGACCTTACAGACTTGATAATGACTCAAATAGTGAGCGACATACGCGCAAAGCACGAGCCAAACTGGATGCGCCGCGGACTCTGGGACAAGAAATATCGTGAATGCCGTGAGCCACAGGTGCCTTCTATGCTCCTTGAGCTGCTTTCACATCAGAATTTCGCTGATATGAAGTATGGACTTGACCCAAAATTCCGCTTTACCGTAAGCCGCGCCATTTATAAGGGTATGCTCCGCTTTATTGCAAAGCGAGACAACAGAGAATACATTGTGCAGCCGCTCCCTGTCCGTGCATTTGAGATAAACAAGACAGGCGACCACAAATATGTACTCAGCTGGCAGCCTACAGAAGATGAACTGGAGCCGACAGCTGTGCCCACATACTATAATATTGAAATTCGTACAAATGACGGTGCATTCAAGCATTATGCAGTAACTGTAGAAACAACATATACCTTTGATGCACAGACTGATGATATATATTCATTCCGCATCACGGCAGGAAACGACGGAGGTGTGAGCTTCCCGTCTGAAATCCTCGCTCTCTGCGACATGGGCGATGAAAATCCGGTGCTGATAGTAAACGGATTTACGCGCGTGTGCGGTCCGGACACGTTTGATGCAGGCGAGATAGCCGGTTTCAACGATGTGCGTGACCATGGAGTGCCATACATGAAAGATATAAACTTTATAGGCTCACAGTTTGAATTCCGCCGTGAAATCCCATGGATGGACGACGATGCGGCAGGCTTCGGTGCAAGCCGTGCAAACTATGAAGACAAGGTGATAGCCGGCAATACATTTGACTATCCATACATTCACGGCTGCGCAATCCGCAAGGCAGGTCGCGGCTTTATATCCTCAAGCGTAGAGGCATATATGGCAGCACCGTTTGCTGAAAAGCCTCAGGTGCTGGACCTCATTCTTGGCAAACAGAAAGAGACAAAGACCGGCACAGGTCTTTACGGTAGTGAATTTAAGACGTTCCCCGGACAGCTGCAGCAAAAAATTTCCGCGCACACAGCAGCCGGCGGCAGCGTGTTTGTCTCCGGAGCATTTGTGGCAACAGACTTATGGGACAACAGCATAGCAGACCCGGAAACGCTGAAAGCCGACCAAAGCTTTGCGCAGAGTGTATTGGGCTATCACTGGCGTGTAGACCAGGCATCTGTGACGGGAGAGGCATTTGAGTGTCCGTCACGCTTCCATGCATTCGGAAGGAACACGTTTGACTTCTATTCAGAATTAAATGACAAGTGCTATGTAGTAGAATCTCCAGATTCATTCTACCCGGCAGACGAGCGAGGGGCAACAATAATCCGCTATGGAGAAAACAACCTTGTTGGTGGCATAGCGATGGCAGACAAAAACTACCGCACTGTGGTAATCGGCTTCCCGTTTGAAACCATAAAGAGTGCAGAGAGTCGCAATGCCCTCATGCAACAAATCCTAAACTTTTTTAGCAACAAATAAAAACATTAAATAACTAACTAAACCCTAACAACAAATCATGAGCACTACTATCAACTGCTTCATTCCTTACGCAGACCGTCAGCAGGTCAGCGCAACTGTAGAAGGCCTCAAAGCATCTCAGTTAGTATCAAAAATTTTCCTCCTCACCACTGCACAGGATGCAGAGGCTGTAGAAGGCTGCGAACTGATTAAGATTGACGCCCTCAACAGTTCTTCTACCATGAAAAAAATCGCTGCTGCGGCAGACTCTGATTTCATCTTGCTCTACACAAAGTATAACAAACTCGTGATGGGCTACCTTGCACTGGAGCGTTTCGTACGCCTCGCAGGAGACTCAAAGGCGGCTATGCTTTATGCAGACAGCTATTCAGTAGTAGACGGCAAGCGTACAAATGCGCCTGTAATCGACTATCAGTTCGGTTCTCTCCGTGATGACTTCAACTTCGGTTCAGTGCTTTTCTTCTGCACAAAGGCATTTAAGGCAGCTGCAGCAGAAATAGACGCAGAATACACAGCAGCAGGACTTTATGACCTCCGCTTGAAAGTGTCTCGCATAGCACCACTCGTACACATCAACGAATATCTGTATACAGACATCACTATCCCACAGAAAGAAGATGGTGAATCACATTTCAGCTACGTTGACCCGAAAAACCGCGGCGTGCAGATTGAAATGGAAAAGG
>CALYOL010000022.1 GCA_945231345.1 uncultured Porphyromonadaceae bacterium | reverse complement strand
GCAGCTTTAGTCTTTGACTTTTTCTGTGGCTTTGCAAATGGGTTAATAATGCCCAATTGGTCTTCTCCTGTGCGGGCAAGGCGAGGGTCTTCGAGGGCAAAGTCTAGTTGCTTTTTATCAAGGTCTGCTCGAGCTATGGAAACTGTGACTTTATCACCAAGTGTAAAGCGAATTCCGCTACGTCTGCCTATGAGACAATAGTTTTTGTCATCGAAGTCGTAGTAGTCATCGGCGAGAGAGCGCACGGGGACGAGCCCTTCGCACTTGTTGTCGTCAAGTTCTACGAAGAAGCCCCACTCGGTGACTCCTGATATAATTCCGGTGTAGGATTCTCCGAGGTGGTCTTGTAGATATTCTACTTGTTTATATTTGATAGATGCACGCTCTGCTGTGGCTGCGAGCTGCTCCATATCAGATGAGTGTTTGCACTCGTCTTCCAGGCGAGCTGCATTTACGGAGCGTCCGCCGGCAAGGTATTTCTCAAGCAAGCGATGTACCATCATGTCAGGGTATCGGCGGATAGGTGAGGTGAAATGAGTATAGTATTCAAATCCCAGTCCGTAATGACCGATATTAACTGTAGAATATACTGCCTTTGCCATTGAACGGATGGCGAGGGTGGAGAGAAGGTTTTCTTCGCCTTTACCTTTAACATCAACGAGCATACGATTAAGTGACTTGTTAACCTCTCTTGTGCTACCGGAAGTTTTTACTTTGTATCCGAATGTGCGGGAAAGGGCTGCAAGGTCTGAAAGTTTTACCTCATCAGGTTTGTCATGTATACGATATACGAATGCTTTCGCTTTTTTCTTGCCCGGAACTTTACCGATAGTCTGCGCTACGGTCTTGTTAGCAAGGAGCATAAACTCCTCTATAAGTTTATTAGCATCTTTTGACTCCTTGAAATAAACTGAAGTAGGGTGTCCCTTATCGTCTATTTCGAAGCGAACCTCTACGCGGTCAAACTCAACGGAGCCGTTCTCATAACGCTCTTTACGAAGAATTTTAGCGAGGGAGTCGAGGATAAGTATTTCGTTGCCGCAAGGGACGTCTTTATGCCCATTCTCAATGATTTCCTGCGCTTCCTCGTATGTGAGTCGTCTGTTGCTTTTTATGACAGTCTTTGCAATTTCTGATTTTACTACTCGCCCTGTGGCTGTCATCTCGAAAATGCAGGAATATGTGAGTTTTTCCTCATCGGGACGGAGTGAGCAAATTCCGTTTGAAAGATGCTCCGGTAGCATAGGTATTGTCCTGTCAACAAGGTAAATGGAAGTAGCTCGTGCTTCAGCCTCTTTTTCTATAATAGAACCCGGGGTGACGTAGTGTGTAACATCGGCGATATGAACTCCTATTTCGTAGTTACCGTTCTCAAGAATACGGAATGAAAGCGCATCGTCGAAATCTTTTGCATCTTTTGGGTCTATTGTGAATGTTGTCACATCACGCATGTCACGTCGCTTTGCAATTTCTTCAGGAGTGATTCCGGCATCAATTTTTTGAGCCGCTTTGTCTACGTTTTCAGGATATTTATAAGGAAGTCCATATTCGGCGAGAATAGCGTGCATTTCGGTGGTGTTTTCTCCTGTTTTCCCGAGTATGTCGATTACTTCGCCGATAGGGTTTTTGCTATCATTGCTCCACTGTGTTATTTTCACCACAGCCTTGTCTCCATTTTCACCTCCCTTGAGTTTCTGCTTTGGAATGATGATGTCTGTGGCGAGAAATTTAGAGTCGGTAAGGAGTATAGCGTATGTTTTGGCAACTCTGAGAGTGCCGATGAAAACTTGCTCTTTCTTTTCTACTATTTCAATGACTTCGGCCTCAGGCTCAGCTCCACGGCGATGTGCGGCGATGTTTACTTTTACGCGGTCGCCGTTCAGTGCATGCATAGAGTTGCGTTCTGCAACGAAGATTGCTTCGTCGTCATCGTCAATAAGGACACTGTTTTTGCCGTTAGCACGCCTTATGAATGTGCCGAGTGCAATAGTGCCGCGCTGAGGATTTTTGTATTTCCCAGGTGCAACCTCAATAATTTCTCCATCAAAAGCCATTTCTGCCAGTTTCATAGCCACTTTACGCTGCATGGCAGGTGTTTTGGCATCAATGCCTGCAGATACCTGACGATAGTTGTATGTTACGTTGCCAAGCGTATTGATATACGCAGCGATTTTTTGCGCAATATCTTTATTGTTTTTTTTCATGACTTATACTTATTTGGGATGTGTGGAGAAATTAGAGATATCGGAGATAGTGTAATGCTATCTCCGATACGTATTGTTAAGCGTCGATGTTAGCGTAGTTGGCGTTAGTCTCGATAAATTCGCGGCGGGGACCAACATCTTCCCCCATAAGCATAGAGAAGATACGGTCTGCTTCAGCGGCGTCATTTATTGAGACTTGCTTTAGGAGTCTGTGTTCCGGTGCCATAGTGGTGTCTCGGAGCTCTTCCGCGCTCATCTCACCAAGACCTTTGTATCGTTGAACTGTAGTGTTGGCGCCATTTTTGTCTATGAATGCCTGTACTTGCTGGTCGGTCCAGCAGTATTCTTCTACTTTGCCACGTTTACACTTGTAAAGCGGCGGAGTAGCGATATACAGGTATCCGTTCTCAATAACAGGTCTCATCCGGCGGAAGAAGAATGTCATGAGGAGTGTTGCAATGTGAGCGCCATCGACGTCGGCATCGGTCATGATGATGATTTTGTGGTAAGCAAGCTTAGAGAGGTTCGCTTCTTTGGGGTCTTCTTCCGTACCGATAGTGACGCGGAGAGCTCGGAACATATTTGTTATTTCTTCACTTTCAAAGATTTTGTGTTCCATTGCTTTCTCTACGTTTAGGATTTTACCGCGGAGAGGAAGAATTGCCTGGAATGTGCGGTCACGACCCTGTTTTGCTGTACCGCCTGCAGAGTCACCCTCGACGATGAAGAGCTCGCAGTCTTCTGCTGTGCGGCTGGAGCAGTCGGCGAGTTTGCCGGGAAGTCCGCCACCGCAAAGTGGCGATTTTCGCTGTACTTTCTGTCTGGCGTTGTATGCTGCGTGGCGAGCCTGAGCTGCAAGGATTACTTTTTCTACTATGAGCTTAGCCTGACGTGGATTTTCTTCAAGATATGTGGCGAGAGCTTCGCTTACGGCAGACTGGACGGCACCTGCAACTTCGCTGTTGCCGAGTTTTGTTTTAGTCTGTCCTTCAAATTGAGGCTCCATCACTTTTACGGAAATTACGGCAGTAAGACCTTCACGGAAGTCATCGCCTGTGATTTCAACTTTCGCTTTTTCGAGCATCTTGTTGTCTTCTGCGTATTTCTTTAGCGTAGTAGTAAGTCCGCGTCGGAAGCCTGTGAGGTGGGTTCCACCCTCTATTGTGTTGATGTTGTTTACAAAAGAGTAAACATTCTCGTTGTAAGTGTTATTATATGTCAATGCAACCTCAACAGGTACTCCCTGACTTTCTTTTGAAAGGTGGATGACGTCACCAATGAGAGACTCTTTGTTGGAATCAATGTATTGAACAAATTCATTAAGCCCATTTTTTGAGTAAAATACTTCTTTATGAGCCTCTCCGTTTTCGTCAAGGTTTCTCAGGTCGGTGAGTGTAAGCGTAATGCCGGCGTTGAGGTATGCAAGGTCGCGAAGTCGTGTTGCGAGGGTGTTATAGTCATAAACTGTTACTGTGAAAATGGAGTCATCCGGTAGGAACGTGATACAAGTGCCCGTATGGTCGCTTTCTCCTACTGTTTGTAACTCAGTTGTAGGCTTGCCGTATGCGTATTCCTGTACGTAGGACTTGCCATTGCGGTGTACTTCAGCACGGAGGTATTTAGAAAGGGCATTTACGCACGATACGCCTACGCCATGAAGACCGCCGGAAACTTTGTAAGTTCCTTTGTCGAATTTGCCACCCGCATGGAGAACGGTAAGAACGACCTCAAGGGCAGATTTGTGCTCTTTTTCGTGCATATCTACCGGGATACCGCGACCATCGTCTATGACAGTTATGCTATTGTCTGCGTTGATAGTCACATCGATTGTGTGTGCGAAGCCTGCAAGAGCCTCGTCGATAGAGTTGTCCACTACTTCATATACCAGATGATGCAAACCTTTGGCGCTTATGTCACCGATATACATCGCAGGACGTTTGCGCACAGCTTCCAAGCCTTCGAGGACTTGGATATTACTGGCGCTGTATTCTTCGTTTTCTATAGCCATTCTAATGTATCTTTAGTTATACTTTTTATCTTTGTTTTCAGACTACAAAGATACGTATTTTTTATTAAATAGACAAATTATTTTCACTATTGTGTCGCATTTGAGTTTGCTGAGTAGGCTTAATGCGTTACAGATATTCTTTGCTTAATTTATGGATGGCTTTGATGTTCAAGAAATTTTTGGGGAAAGTATAAAATGTTTTTATGTTTAAATCTTTTTAACAGTTTATTTCTTTAATTTAAGTATTAAATTTCTACTTTTGTAGTGAAATTGCGAAGTAAAGTGGACATCGGCTTGCATAGATGTGAGAGAATGTAACTATATTTCGTCTTTTTGTTTTGAAATTAATACCAAATTTCTAATACATAAAATAAATTTTTCTAAATCATGGCAGAAAAGAAAGAAAAATTGTTTGACCAGTTTCCGCCAGTCTCAACAGAAGAGTGGCGTGCAAAAGTAGACGCTGACCTAAAGGGCGTACCTTTTGAAAAAAAATTAGTCTGGCGAACAAATGAAGGCTTTAATGTCCAGCCGATGTATCGAGCTGAGGATATTGAAGGACTCAAAACTACAGATTCCCTTCCGGGTGAATTTCCATTTGTGCGTGGTACTCGTACAGACAACAATTGGCTCACTCGCCAGGAAATCCTCGCAACAGACCCGGTAGAAGCAAATAAAGTTGCGCTTGACGTGCTCACAAAGGGCGTTAACTCTCTTGGGTTTAAGGTTGAAGAGCCAAGTCTTGAGGTGATTGAGACCTTGCTTAATGGTATTGACCTTGCATCGGTTGAAATCAACCTAAATACATGCCCGAATAAGGCTGTGGCATTGGCAAAGGTTCTCGTGGAGTATATTAAGAAAAATGGGGCAGAGGAGACATTCCATGGCTCAATCGACTACAATCCTCTTCGCGGTGCACTCCGTCATGGACGTGAACTCAGCAGCGATATAGTAGCCCAGGCAAAGGAGCTCCTTGAGGCGGTGAAAGACGTAAAATGCTTGCGTGTTCTCGCTGTAGATAGTGTTATGCTTAATTCAGCAGGTGCATACATTTTCCAGGAACTTGGTTACGCTCTCGCATGGGGTGCAGAATGGCTTACACTCCTTACAGATGCTGGTCTAAAGGCTGACTGTGTAGCAAAGCGTATCAAGTTTAATATGGGTATTTCTTCAAATTACTTTATGGAAATTGCCAAATTCCGTGCTGCACGTATGCTTTGGGCGCAGATTGTCGACCAATATCAGCCAGAATGTAAATGTGCATGCAAGATGATGACACATGCCGCTACATCTAAATTTAACCAGACCGTATTTGATGCACACGTTAACCTCCTCCGTTCGCAGACCGAGACAATGTCTGCAGCGCTTGCAGGTGTAGATTCAATCACAGTAGTGCCATTTGATACTCCATATAAGACTCCGGATGCATTCTCAGAGCGTATTGCACGCAATCAGCAGTTCTTGCTAAAAGAAGAATCACATCTTGACAAGGTTGTTGACCCGGCTGGTGGTTCTTATTACGTAGAGACACTTACTGTATCTATCGCACAGGAAGCCTGGAAGCTATTTATTGAAGTAGAAGATAAAGGAGGTTTCTTCTCACTTGTAGGAGAAGGAGCTGTACAGGCTGCTGTAAATGAATCAAGCAAGAAACGTCATGCCGACATGGCTCGTCGCAAGGAAATCCTTCTTGGTACAAACCAATTCCCTAACTTCACTGAAATGGCAGCAGAAAAGATAGAGGAGAAACCATGTTGCTGCTGCGGTGGCGGTGAGAAGACTGAAAAAGCACTTTGTATGGAGCGTCAGGCAAGTGACTTTGAGGCACTACGCCTTGCTACTGAGCACGCATCAAATCGTCCTAAAGTATTCATGCTAACAATAGGCAACCTTGCTATGCGTCTTGCTCGTGCACAGTTCTCCAGCAACTTCTTTGGTTGTGCAGGCTATGAGATTATCGACAACATAGGTTTCGAGACTGTGAAAGCCGGTGTAGATGCGGCAATGGAAAAGGGTGCTGACGTTGTTGTTCTTTGTTCTTCAGACGATGAATATGCAGCATTTGCTCCTGAGGCATACGAGCTTCTTGCAGGTCGAGCAGAATTTGTAGTGGCAGGTGCTCCGGCATGCATGGAAGAGCTGCAAGCAAAGGGAATCACAAACTTTATCCACGTACGTAGTAACGTGCTTGAGACACTTCAGGCATTTAACGCCAAACTTTTAAAATAATATCGGATTATGAGACCAAATTTTAAGAATATAGATATTACAGCAGATGCATTCAATGCACCAAAAGGCAATGTAGCTGCAGGAGAAGAATGGCTTACACCTGAACTTATCCCGGTAAAGCCTATATATACAAAAGATGACCTTCAGGGAATGGAACACCTAAATTATGTTGCCGGTATTCCTCCTTACCTTCGTGGTCCATATAGCGGTATGTATGCAATGCGTCCTTGGACAATCCGCCAGTATGCCGGCTTCTCAACAGCGGCAGAAAGTAACGCGTTTTATCGCCGTAACCTTGCGTCAGGACAGAAAGGTCTTTCCGTAGCGTTTGACCTTGCAACGCACCGTGGCTATGATGCAGACCATGAGCGTGTGGTAGGTGACGTGGGTAAGGCCGGTGTGTCTATCTGCTCACTTGAAGACATGAAGGTGCTTTTTGATGGTATTCCATTGAATAAGATGTCTGTTTCTATGACAATGAACGGCGCTGTGCTCCCAGTACTCGCATTCTATATCAATGCAGGTCTTGAGCAAGGTGCTAAGCTCGATGAAATGGCAGGTACTATCCAAAATGATATTCTTAAGGAATTTATGGTGCGTAATACATACATCTACCCACCTGAGTTCTCAATGCGAATTATCGCAGATATCTTTGAGTATACCTCACAAAATATGCCTAAGTTTAACTCAATCTCAATCTCCGGCTACCATATGCAGGAGGCAGGTGCTACATGCGACATTGAGCTTGCATATACACTTGCAGACGGACTTGAGTATCTTCGTGCGGGTGTAAATGCCGGCATGGACATAGACGCTTTTGCGCCACGTCTGTCTTTCTTCTGGGCAATCGGTATGAACTTCTTCATGGAGATTGCAAAGATGCGTGCCGCTCGTATGCTTTGGGCTAAAATTGTGAAACAATTCAATCCTAAGAACCCTAAGTCACTGGCTTTGCGTACTCACTCACAGACTTCAGGATGGTCACTTACAGAGCAAGACCCATTCAACAATGTAGGTCGTACTTGTATTGAAGCTATGGGCGCAGCACTTGGTCATACCCAGTCGCTCCACACAAATGCTCTTGACGAGGCTATTGCACTTCCTACAGATTTCTCTGCGCGTATTGCTCGTAATACCCAGATTTATATCCAGGAAGAAACATACATTACAAAGGAAATTGACCCATGGGCAGGTTCATATTATGTAGAATCTCTCACAAACGAGATTGCACACCGTGCATGGGAGCATATCCAGGAAATCGAGAAGCTCGGCGGTATGGCTAAAGCTATAGAAACCGGTCTTCCAAAACTACGTATCGAGGAGGCGGCAGCTCGTACCCAAGCGCGTATTGACTCCGGTCGCCAGACTATCGTGGGTATTAACAAGTATCGTCTTGACCACGAAGATCCTATCGATATCCTCGAAATTGACAACACTGAAGTGCGTAAAGAGCAAATAGAACGCCTAAATGACGTGAAAGCTCATCGTGACGAGGCAGCCGTTAAAGCAGCACTCGAGGCAATCACAGAATGTGTACGCACTAAGGAAGGTAATCTTCTTGACCTTGCAGTGAAGGCTGCCGGTCTCCGTGCAACACTTGGCGAAATCTCAGATGCATGTGAGGCTGTGGTAGGTCGATATAAAGCAGTAATCAGAACTATTTCAGGCGTGTATTCAAGTGAAACAAAACAAGACCCTGACTTCATCAAGGCTCAGCAGATGTGCGAAGAATTCGTTAAGCGCGAAGGTCGTCAGCCTCGTATTATGATTGCCAAGATGGGTCAAGACGGTCACGACCGCGGTGCGAAGGTAGTAGCAACCGGTTATGCAGACTGTGGCTTCGACGTGGATATGGGACCTCTCTTCCAGACTCCGGCGGAAGCTGCTCGTCAGGCAGTAGAAAACGACGTTCATATCCTTGGTGTATCTTCACTTGCTGCTGGACATAAGACTCTTGTGCCTCAGGTTATTGAAGAACTAAAGAAACTGGGACGTGAAGATATCATGGTAGTAGCAGGCGGTGTAATTCCGGCACAAGACTACGACTTCCTTTACAAAGCAGGCGTTGCTGCAATCTTTGGTCCTGGTACTCGTATTCCTGTATCTGCTATTAAGATGCTCGAAATTCTTATGGCTGAATAATATTTTAAGTATTAAATCGCTTTCAATGGCACTTTCTCTTGGTGGGGAGGTGCCATTTTTTGTAAATAGAAAAATATTTCTTATCTTTGCACTGATAACCAAATGATTGTATAACTCTTAAGTCTAAATATTCACAATAATGAAAAAAATTTATTTTATGATTTTCGCTTTTATTAGCGGTATATTCGGCTTTAATGGCAAAGCACAAAGTCCTGACCAGCGAAACTTAGCTCTTTACCAGATAATGGTGGCTAGTTTTCAGCATGGAGATGGAGGTGCCGTGGGATATAAGGCTATGTGGGGACCTGACGGACACCGCAAAGATGGAAACTTGCGAGGCATTATAAATGCGTTGCCTCACATAAAAAGCCTTAATGTAAATGGCATTTGGCTCACACCTATTTTTGACAGCACTGATGGCATTGGCGGAGAAAAATTACAGGCTACAGGATATTTTACTACAAACTATTTTAAGATTGACCCAAAATTCGGTACAGAGTCAGACTTCCGCGAACTCGTACAGAAAGCTCATGAAATGGGGCTTTATGTTATTCTTGACGGTGTATTCGGGCATCATGGAGGTGTGACATTACCATCTCCTAAGGGCAATAAACTTGATTGTACTATTACCGGTTGTGACCGTGCAGATGCAGGTACGGGAAACGTTTCTTATCCCGGCAGTCTTGAATATATTAAGGAAGTTGCGACATACTGGATTGATGAGTTTGAGATAGACGGTTGGCGTCTTGACCAAGCTTATCAGGCTTTGCAAGGAGGGCATAACTATTGGCTTGAAATTCGTGGCGCTGTTGAGAAATGCTGCGAACGCCGACGCAATGATGGTAAAAAATGGGGTATCCTTGGATATATGGTAGGAGAAGACTGGGGTGATGCAGCACAAATCAACAAGGGTGTGTATCGCGACGGAGGCTTAATCTCGGCATTTGACTTTCAAGGGAAAGAGCTAATTAGTGGACCAATGCAAGAAATTGATGGCGAAGGACTTGCTAATGGAATGAAGGATATTATCACAGTTTATTCAAATCCAATGTCTCGCGGATATTGTCGTGACGATGTGATGCCAAACTTATTTCTCACCAATCACGATGGCTATCGTGTGGCAGACCATATTGTGGGCGAGTATATGTATGAAAAATTAATGTTGCGTCATGCAATTCTTGCAGGTTATAGCGGACCTGTGACCCTGTATTATGGTGATGAGTATGCAGACTTGTCAAAGAACACTACCGGCGGTCAGAAAGACAATATTGCTCGTACTACAGGTCATATCAAGGCTAATAATGCAGATGAACAACGTCTTAAGGACTATATCTCACGAATATTCGCTTTCCGCAAAGCAAATCCTGCAATGTGGCGAGGCGCATGCCAATTTTATTCGCCGATGATTGCCGGGGCGGATGTTCTTGTTGTAAAAAAGACAGATGTTCTTAGCGATAATACTGTACTCCTTATTTTTAGTGACAAAGACGTAGTGTTGCCACTTGACGGTATGTCATTGCCTGTGAAAGTGAAGGCTTTTGTTCCGGAGTTTATAAAGTTGAAATAACATAATACATCAATTTATTTATCCCAAGTGTCCCTTGATGGGATGCTTGGGATATTTATTTTGAAATATTGATACTTAAGAGGGAACGATACTGTTGAATTCTTAATTGATAGTGCCGTTAGCTCTAAGGTATTCAATTCTGCGAAGGAAAAGTGTGGCTTTGGCCTCTATAAGTGTGGCATGAGATTGCTGCCACAGTGTTTGCGCCTCCAGGTTGTCTGACAGGGATTCCATCCCGGCTTGATATTGCTTTGTGCTGGAGCGGAGGTTCTCGTCTGCGGCATCTACTGTTGATTTTGCGAGTTCTACTTCCAAATATGCTTCATCAAGGTTGTTTATTGCTTGGTTTAGGCTGAGTGAGAGAAGTCTGTCAGTATCTTCCTGTTCTGCTTTTGCTGCAGCAAGTTGCTCCTTTGCAGAGCGTATTTTACCTATTTTATGTCCGAAGTCGTAAATAGGTATAGATACTTGTACTCCAATCATGAATGCGTCATTGTCAAATACCTTTTTACTACCAAGTTTAATTCCGTTTAAATATCCGTATTGACCGACAATCCCTATCTGTGGAAGATAGTCGGCACGAGCTACGGCAACTTTGTGGCGAGCGATATCGGTTTTATATTGCAGGATTTGTGCTTCCGGGCGGTTTGAATAATCGTATGTCAACTGCGTCATAACCTGCATAGGCATGGCGTCAGGATTTACTGAAATAGAGTCGGTGAGTGGACGTCCTATGTAGTGGCATAAGTTCATAGAGGCGAGTCGGTAGGCGTTTTCCGCTTTGCGAAGGTTCAATATAGCCTCGTTAAGTTTAACTTTTACTTTGAGAACGTCGTTTTTAGGCTTAAGACCATGCTTAAAAGCCTTCTCTACATCATTTTGCAGCTCGGTGAGAAGTGTTTTATATGATAATGCTACTTGCTGCATTTGTGTAGCGAGTAGAAGGTCGGCGTATGCTTTAGCAGTGTTAACTATAATGTCTGCCTCGGTGAGTCGCCTATTTTGCTCATACATGTTGCGAGCAGTCTTGGCAATGTTGTATCCTGCCCGTATTTTCCCTCCCATGAAAATAGGTTGCTCAACTTTTATACCCCCGCCGTAAATCCATCCAAGTTCATAGTCTATGCCAATAGATGGAACGTGAACAAAATCACCGGTATATTGACCTGTGTTGTTTAGTACAGGAAGGTTAAACTCATCTATGCTGAAGTCTCCGTCGGCGGAAGAGTATATTGCGCTTCCAGTCAGAGATATGTTTGGAAAGAATAGAGCTCGTGCTGAAATAAATTCGTGTTTAGCTGCTGAGATTTGGTGTTCAGCTGCGCGAATTTTCAGGTTATTTTCCTTAGCCAGAGTCAAGCATTGTTCAAATGTGAGTTCTTCGGCATTTGAAGCTGATACTGATAGGGAAAGCAGAATAATTATAGCAAGTCGTTTCATTTTATTTTGAAGAATATTGCATAAAGAATTGGTACAAACAGGAGAACGGCAAATGTTGAGAATAGCAAGCCGCCCATGATACAAGCAGCCATAGAACCAAACATTGCGTCAGAGAGGAGTGGAATCATGCCAAGAATAGTGGTGAGCGATGCCATCATTACAGGTCGAAGACGGCTTTCAGAGCTTGAAATAAGTGCCGTTTTGGGGTCTTTGCCAGAAGCAATCTGAATGTTTATCTCATCCATCAGAACGATGCAGTTCTTTATCATCATTCCTACGAGTCCCAGTGCTCCCACGATGGCACAGAACGTAAACGATTGTCCTGTAATCAGCATTGCCGACACTATTCCTATGGCGAGCAGTGGTATGCAGCAAATTATTATCATTGGCTTTTTATAGTCTTTGAGCAGCATGATGAGGATAGTGAGCATGAGTATAATGCCCAAAGGAATGTTTTGGAAAAGGTATTTCATTGTCTGTGTGCTGGCGTCATATTCGCCTTTCCAGTATAGATGATATCCGTCAGGTAGCTTAATATTTTCTATCCTGGAAGCAATAGACTGTCTCGCCTTTTCCGTTTCTACACCTGCCACTGGGCTGCACATTATGGTCTGTGAGCGTTGACCATTGTAGCGAGGTACTACAGGGTCTTCCCATCGGATATTTATGTTATCTGACACTTGGCGTAGGGGAGTGGTCTGCATTGCAGCTTCTATTAGTTCACTCTTGCTTATGTTGCCTGTTTTTAGTTTTAGCAGCAGTTCATCGTTTAATGCACCTGAGATGTTAGGTAGCATTGAGAATAAAGGCACATTTTCCAGGTTATCAATGGCAGTGCCGTCTGCATTGGTGCATTTCAGGTAGATTGTGTTCTTGTGAGTTCCCTCATAGAAAGTGCCAACAGGAATGCCCCCGGAGGCAGTGAGAAGCGACATGGATATATCTTGCCTGCTAAGTCCGGAGCGTCGAGCAGCAGACTGGTTGTAATCTACTTCAAGCAGAGGAATGGCATTGTCGTAGTCTGTTGTGATAGCAAATACGTCTTTCGAGTCATGCATTATTGAAGTCACGCTGTCGGCAAGTGCATGCAGAACAGCTGGGTCAGGCCCTGTAAACATCACTTCTATTGGGTATTTTTTATACATGATGTTGTATCGTTTCAACTTTATGTATGCATCAGGATACATTTGTGTGAGCTCTGCTTGAATTTCGTCAAGGTTGCTCTCAAGTGCTTTTGCAGATGTGAAATCTATTATCAGTTCACCATAGCTCAGCGATGGTGTTGCGATACTTCTCACAAGGTTGTAACGTGCCGGCGTGCCTCCAATTGACGTTGTGATATCTTTAATTTCCGGTCGCTTTTGTAAATGGTGACGTATTTCTTCAAGGTCTGCTTTTACCTGCGTTGAGTTTGTGCCCTCCGGAAGCTTGTATTCCATATACAGCTGGTCGTAAACCATATCAGGGAAAAATCCATGTTTCATATATTTGTATCCAAAGCAACTGAGGGCGACAAGAACGAGTGCACATAAGATAGAAAAATATTTGTGCTTAAGCCCGAAGTCAAGCATAGAGCGGAGGTATCGGTAAGCAATTCCGGAGTAAACGTCTTTTCCGGATACATCAGGTTTTACGTCTGCAAAATATCTGTCAGCCATAAGCGGTACATGGGTTAGTGCAAGTATCCAGCTTAGCATTAGTGATACAGCAAGTACTATGAAAAGGTCCCTGACATACACTCCTGCTGTATCCGGTGAGAGAAATACAGGCAGGAATGCAAGGATTGCGATGAGTGTAGCTCCGAGAAGTGGCATTGCTGTCTTTTTGCCAATTGCTGTGAGTGCTTCCATGCGTGGTTTTCCTCTCTTTAGGTCAACGAGAATGCCGTCGATAATGACTATGGCATTATCAACGAGCATCCCCATTGCAAGGATAAATGCCCCCAAAGATACACGCTGCATACTCCCATCTGCCATTCCGAGGAGCAGGAAAGAGCCAATGACAATCACTATGAGGGATATGCCGATGATAATGCCACTTTTTATGCCCATCACGAGCATTAGGATTGCGATAACTATCACTACTGACTCTATGAGGTTGATAAAAAATGTAGAGAGCGCGTCTGTCACTCGTTCAGGCTGATAAAATACCTTATGACATTCGGTGCCTATAGGGAAGCGAGTCTGTTTAATTTGCTCGAGCTTAGCCTCAACGTCTTTGCCTACTTTTACAATGTCTGTGCCGGATGCTGCTGCGATAGCTATGCCTATGGATGTTTCATCGTTAAATAGAAATTCGTTGCGTACAGGTGTTGAGTAGCTATCTTCTACTGTGGCAATATCGCCGAGTCGCAGCTGGTCATCTTCATGCCCCTGTATAATCATGCTGCGAATTTGTTCTATCTGCTTGAAACGGTCAGCGACAGTGACACGTATTCGGTTGTTGCCGTTGTCATAATATCCTGTGTAATATACAGAGTTCTGTCCCTGAAGGGTGGAGAGAACTTCAGCAGGTGAGACGCCGAGGTTCGCCATTTTATCGGGCAATACATTTATGTCAATGCACTCCTCTTTTTCGCCATAAAGTGTGACGCGCGCAACACCTTCAATGTCTGTAATTTCTCGCTGTATAAGGCGAGCATAGTCGCAGAGCTCGCGGTGAGAGAGTCCATCGCCTGTGAGAGCGTAAAACATACCATATACGAGCCCGAAATCATCTTGAACGGTAACTGATGTGCCACCTGGCAGATTTGCTGCTGTGTCGTTTACCTTGCGTCTAAGCAAGTCCCAGCACTGCTCAATGTCATCATCTTTGACGGTACGAAGCATTTCCACTTGCAAAATAGCAAGGTCGTTGTAAGACCAAGACTGCACATTGTCAAGTTCTCCTATAGTACGAATATTCTTCTCCAGTGGCTCTGTTACCTCCATTTCCATTTCGTGTGCTGATGCTCCCGGTCTGACAGCCACTACCATTGCCATTTTCACCTTTATCTCGGGGTCTTCCAGTTTACTCATCTTCCAGGCGGAGAAAAGTCCACCCACCACAAGCACTGCGATGATGAAGTATATGAGTTTTTTATTACTGAAAGCGTATTTGCCAAGGTCTATCATAATAATCCTCCTATATTAGTCTTGGTTGGAGCCGGTATTGGAGATACTTTTTGTCCCTTGATAAGTTTGCGTACTCCGGCAGTTACGATAATATCCCCGGCGTTAAGACCTGATGAGACGGTGGCTGAACCGTTGGTGTGTAGAGCTTCAACAGTGACGTTTCTTGCCACAACAGTGCTGTCGCTCCTTATAATCCATACACAAGTTTGTTC
>CALYOL010000021.1 GCA_945231345.1 uncultured Porphyromonadaceae bacterium | reverse complement strand
GGAAATTAAGAACAAGATATTTAATTTTTAGGTTTTATAGTGGTGGTTTCAGAAATTTTGCGTACTTTCGCATAATATTTAATAAAGAATCACGATGTTACTATCAATGACAGGTTTCGGAAAAGCAGTGACCGAAACATCTACAAAGAGATTTACAGTTGAAATAAAGTCGCTAAACTCCAAGCAGCTTGACCTATCGGCACGCATTCCAGCGCAATACCGCGACAAGGAACTGGATATGCGTACACATATAGCATCCCAGCTTGAGCGGGGCAAGGTAGACCTATCTATTTATGCAGAAAGCATCGGTGATGAAAGTCCTGTGGCTCTAAACCTTGACCTTCTATCAGCATACAAGCGTCAGATAGAGGAAATGTCTCAAAAACTGCTAATACCGCTGCCTGTTGACTGGTATAACACCCTGCTTCGCTTCCCGGACGTGATGAAATCAGACACTCTGACCACACCGAGCGAAGATGAAATAACAGCACTAATGACAGCGGTGCATGACGCGGTGGCAGAACTGATGCAATTTCGCCGCAAGGAGGGGAAAAAACTGGAGGAATTCTTTGCCATACGCCTGCACAAGATTAAAGACCTGCTGGCAGAGGTGCCTCAATATGAAAATGAGCGCGTGGCAAAAATTCGCGGCAGAATAGAGGAAAACCTGTCAAGAATACCAAGTGCGGAATACGACAAGGCTCGCCTGGAACAGGAAATGATATTCTACATAGAGAAACTCGACATCAACGAGGAAAAACAGCGACTTGCCCAGCATATAGAATATTTCTTCGAGACTATGGAGAGCGGACGCGGACAGGGTAAAAAGCTTGGTTTCATAGCCCAGGAAATGGGACGCGAGATAAATACTCTCGGCAGCAAAAGTAATCACGCCGAGATGCAGATTATCGTAGTGAAGATGAAGGACGAGCTGGAGCAAATAAAGGAGCAAGTGCTAAACGTAATGTAACAAAACCAAGTATTTATTACCATGAAAGGAAAAATCATCATAATATCAGCGCCATCGGGATGTGGAAAATCTACGATTATCGGTGCAATCATGGAGCGGGGAAATGTTGAGCTTCAATTTTCCGTATCCGCAACAAACCGGAAGCCGCGCGAGGGAGAGAAAGACGGGGTGAATTATTATTTTCTATCCACTCAAGACTTTCTTGACAAAGTGGCAGGCGGCGAGTTTGTTGAGTATGAGGAAGTTTATCCCGGAAGGTTTTACGGCACTCTGAAAAGTGAAATTATACGCACAGTGGAGGAGGGCAAAAATGTAGTGCTTGACATAGACGTTAAGGGCGGGATAAACGTGAAAAAACAGTTTGGCGATGAAGCAATCACTATCTTTATCATGCCACCGTCTGTAGCCGCGCTCCGTGAACGACTTATACACCGCGGAACAGATGCGATAGACGTGATAAATCAGCGTGTGGAAAAGGCAGAGTATGAAATTTCATTTGCCGGACAATATGACGTAACAATCATAAACGACAACCTTGACGAGGCAATTACAAACACAGAAAACGTAATAAAAGAATTTTTAGAAAAATAATGAAAAAGCGAGTAGGCATTATGGGCGGCTCTTTTAATCCCGTCCATATCGGTCACCTCATGCTGGCGAGCTATATCCGCCGCGAGTATGGTCTTGACTCAGTGAAGCTCGTTCTTTCCCCACTAAATCCACTGAAGGAAAACCCTTCATCACTGTTGCCAGATGATGTGAGACTGCATATGCTCAGGCTTGCATGCAGCGAAGTGGATTTTCTCGAGGCATCAGACGTGGAGCTGGAGCTACCGCGCCCATCATACACCATAAATACTCTGCGACATCTGTCTGCTATGTATCCTGATACTGATTTTTGCCTGATAATCGGCGCGGACAACTGGCAGATATTCGACAGGTGGCGTTCAGCAGACGAAATTTTGCGCGACTATGGAATTATAGTCTATCCCCGACCGGGATATGAAATAGACATACGAAAAAGCCATAATGTCAGCTTCTCCAATGCCCCTACTTTCGACATATCCTCTACTTTTGTACGCAATCTCATCGCTATGGGAGGCGACCCGGCGTATTATGTTACAGAGAAGGTAAGAAAATACATTATTGACAATAATCTATATAAAAATGCGTAAATACATAATCCTCATTGCAGCCATTATTGCCTTAGCCGTTAGTGCTCAAGACAATGTGGCAAAAGATACTTATATCTACAACATTATAGGCAACGATACTCTGCGCCTTGACCGCTATTATGATGCCTCACAGCCTACAAAAGCCACCATAATATTTGCTTTTGGCGGAGGTTTTAAGGCGGGCGAACGCGATAATGCGCAATACCTGCCTTTTTTCCAATTTATGGCAGATAAGGGTGTAAATGTGGTGTCTATTGACTATCGTACAGCACTAAAAGACGTGCCAATGTCGCAAATGGCTACACTTGACGGCTTTGCTGTGGCATTGCAGGGTGCTATAACTGCAGCGGTGACAGATTTCTATACCGCCACAGGATATGTGATGACAAAAAGTACAGAATGGGGCATCGACCCAACGAAAATATTTGCTTGTGGGTCAAGTGCCGGAGCAATCACAGCACTACAGGCAGAAAATTACCTTGTAAACGGCGGAGTGAAAGGCATTTTCCCCGATTGGTTTAATTATGCAGGAGTAATTTCATTTGCCGGTGCCATTTGTGCAGACGGTGAGCCTACATGGACAGATAAAACAGCCCCACTACTTATGTTTCATGGCGATGCAGATACCGTGGTACCATACAATAAGGCAGTTGCAGGTTCTTTAGGTCTTTATGGCTCTAAGAATATCAGTGATAAACTTGACGGCATGGAAATCCCTCACATACTCCACACTGTGATGGGTGCAAGCCACGAAATTTGCACCTACCCTATGGATAACTGCCGCACTGAAATATTGTCTTTTATAGTAAACTCTATATGTGGCAATGTAAAAAACATAACACGCATTACAGACCGCAAGCCGGGGGTTCGTGAATATAGAACAGATTTTACCATTGAAGAATACCTAAAAGCAAATTTGTAATAATGAGAAAAATTTGTGCCGTAATCTGCTTGCTTACATTCATTGTAATATCCGCAAAAGACAAACATGAAAGTGTAGATTTAGGGCTCAGTGTAAAATGGGCTACTACAAACGTGGGAGCAGAAACTCCCGAGGCTTTCGGCGACTATTTCTGCTATGGCGAGACAGAAGTAAAGCCTTTATACCTGCCTGAGTATTATACTGCTGACACAAATTTAGGCAACATTTCAGGCACAAAATATGACCCTGCACGCACAGCATGGGGAGAAGGCTGGCGTATGCCTACAATGGAGGAACTGCGTGAACTGAAAGAAAAATGCAGCTGGAATCATACATCCATAAACGGCACAGACGGCTGGCGTGTAACCGGTATAAATGGCAATTCCATATTCCTACCAGCAGCCGGCTATCGCTATCGCGAATGGCAATACTATATAGGCGTATATGGATTTTATCTCTCCGGCACAGCGTATCCAGGCAAACAAGACTGTGCATGGTCGCTACTTTTTTATTATGACTATCGCTACGACCTCAACTGGTATTACCGCAATATAGGAATACCAGTGCGCCCGGTAAAATAAAATTTATACAATGTTGCTGATAATTTAAAAAAAATTCGTAATATTGCATTTACAAAAAAATGCAATAAGACATGAAAGACAAGATTATCATCACTATAGGTCGCCAATTTGGCAGTGGAGGTCGTGAACTTGGCAAACTGCTTGCTGAAAGTCTCGGAATAGACTATTACGACAAGAAACTTCTAATAGAAGGAGCCCAGCATGCCGGTGTTAGCTGCGAATATTTTGAAAACCGCGATGAAAAGGCACCATCGTTTCTTGGCGGAATGTTATCTCCATGGGTTAATTCTTCTGCATCGTGGTATGGTGGCGCAATGTGCTATGGCACAGATGATAACACTTACCTATGCCAATGTGAGGTAATCCGCAAAATAGCAGAGAAGGGTTCGTGCGTAATTGTTGGTCGCAGCGCAGACTACGTATTGCGAGACTATCCCGGCGCATTGCATATCTTTGTCCATGCTCCTATTGAGAAATGCGCAGAGCGAATAGTGGCTCGAGGAGAAGCAAAATCAATAGAAGAGGCAATAGCCAAAGCCAAAAAGGTCAATAAATTACGCGCAAATTACTACAACTTCTATACCGACAAGGAATGGGGCAATGCCGCATCATACGACCTCACATTCGACTCATCAAAAATATCAATGGAGCAGGCTGTAGAAATAATTAAGAGCCTGTTTCAAAAATAATTGAAGCAGACTCTTTTACTATCTTTAATCTTTATTATGGGGGTAGAAAATTTGTAGTTTTAGTCCGAAAGATAAACGGAGAATGTCGCCCCATTTTAGAGATTTGTTAGTGGCTTTTGAAACTATGTAAAGTTCGTTTGTTCCTAACTCATAGAAGAATGATACAGCACGATAACGGTTACTCTTGGGATAGTATGTAAAGCTCTGTCCCAGAAATACGTTGAAACGCAGTTTTGTGCTGAAATTATAATAACTATTAGGATATTTACCCGGCTCCTTTTCCCAAAACTCCTCACCAGAGATGGTGTTTACATACAGTCCGCAGAGTAGTGGCTCAATAGAAAATTGTGGCTTGACATGAAGGTGCCAGGGAGTGTATGTCTGCTTAAGTGTGAAGATAAGCCTAAATTTGTCTGAATAAGCAGTTGGGAGAAAACCAATAAAGTTATCAGTGTTCCACTGTCCGGTCTTACCGTATTCCCATCCCACTCCAAATGACATGAACCCCATACCACCAGCATATTGCATTTTTATGTTTTTTGGCTTAATACGCTCCCATCCGTCGTAATGCCAATCGGTGCGCTTATCCCATCGCCAAACTTCTATGGAATCTGTATCTTCAGCATATACTACAGAAGAAAGTGCTGCAAAGCAGACAAGCAATAAAACCTTAATATTCAACCACTTCATATTCATAATTTTCTTCATTTATAGTGAATAGGAGAAACTGGCGCTTGTCTGCGCAAGGGCATTGATAATAAATAGTGCCATTACTGAAAAAATCTACGGCTTTAAAAGTATGCAAATGCCCATTCAGGCAAAAAAGCAGGTTTTTAAACTGGTGAATTGAATAGTCGAAAAGTTTAGCTACATTATTGTTAAACTGGTCGCTGTATGGGGGCGAGTGCATAGCAATGACAGTCTTTTTGCAATCTTCCGGGTAAAAGGTAATTTCATCTTCAATAAAACCAAAGTCAGGCACCATGTGAGAATAGTCGTACTCTAAAGCATTTGTATTAAGGCAAATAAAGCGCACATTCCCAACAGTGAAAGAAAAATTTTCCTCACCAAAAATTCTTGAAAACACAGCCTGTCCTGTAGCGAGACAGTCGTGATTACCAAGAAGGCAGACGTATGGCACCTTGAGGCGATTTAAAATATCTCGTTGCTGCTCAAATTCAAGTTTAGCACCAAAATCAGAAATATCACCGCAGTGTATAACGAAATCCACATCGTCAATCTTGTTAATGGCGTCTACAGCATCATTAGTTTCGTCATACCAGCGCTGTGTATCACTGAGTACGGCAAAAGTAAATTCAGTCTTATTCGCCATTTTATCTTCAATCAGTTTAATATTACGCTCATTAATATTTTTATCACCCTTAATATCAGTGTCGTATGGGTGATATTCTATCATGTCACAAGATGATAGAAAAGCGCAAAGTATTAGAGTAAAGTAATTCAATTTCATATCTATAGTGTTTTGTGCCTGCAAATTTCGTAATAATTTTGCAATAAAAATATATCCATTTTACCCAATTATTGGTAAAAATCAGAACAAATAAAGAATGTAAAAGGTTTTTCTTGGGCATAAAAAAAGGCTCAAAGAGCCTTAAGTTGTACCCCGGAGCAGAATCGAACTGCTATCAAAGGTTTAGGAAACCTCTATTCTATCCGTTGAACTACCAGGGCGGAAAAACTTTGCAAAAGTAATTATTTTTCTTTTAATTACAAAATAATTCTTCTACATACTACAATGTTAATAACGATGTAAATAAGTGTAAAAAATAATTTAAGAGATTTTGAAAATAAAATTTGGATAAAATAGGATAAAAATACATATAGAAAAGCAGATGATAGTACAAAAATAGTTGTTAAATAGTTATTAATTGCGTTTTCAACTAAAAATAATTGAGTTATTAACCAAAAAAGTCAAGACAAATTATTAACTTTGCAGTTATAAACAGGATGTTAATAAGTATGCTAATATGCTTATTACTAAAGGCTAAGTATGTAAATAAGTTGTAAATATCAAATATTCTATATTTAATAACTTAATATGCAAGTATTTAGCCTGAAAGTTATGAGCGTTATTAACATGCATTATTATTACTGCTTAGAATTTAATTTTTTCTTAAAATTTTAATTTTATAAAAAATAATATGAATGTTGAAAAAGGCTACGTGGAAGCTCCTGTAGAAAGTTCATTAGACTTGAAGGAGGAGATAAAAAAACTCAAGAAAGAGAAGAATGCCGTAATCCTGGCTCACTATTATCAGAAGGGAGAGATACAGGATATAGCAGACTATATAGGTGACAGCCTTGCGTTGGCTCAGATAGCCTCAACATTGGAAAATCCAATCATAGTGCTTTGCGGAGTTCACTTTATGGGAGAGACGGCAAAAATACTATGTCCGGACAAGAAAGTGCTTGTTCCGGATATGAGTGCGGGCTGTAGTCTTGCAGATAGCTGTGATGCAGATGAGTTTGAGTCATTTTTGAAAGACTATCCTAATCACGTAGTGATTAGCTACGTTAATACATCTGCACGTGTGAAAGCTCTTACAGACATAGTAGTGACTTCTTCAAATGCAAAGAAGATAGTAGAGTCTCTGCCCGAAGACACGAAGATAGTATTTGGACCAGACCGTAACCTTGGCAACTATATAAACAGCATTACCGGAAGAAATATGGTGCTGTGGAATGGTGCGTGCCATGTGCATGAGCAATTTTCAGTAGAAAAAATAGTAGAACTAAAAAAGCAATATCCACAGGCAAAGGTTCTTGCTCATCCGGAATGCAAAAAGACTGTTCTGATACTTGCAGATGTTGTAGGCAGCACTGCGGCATTGCTAAAATATGCAATAGAAAGCGATGAAAAGCAGTTTATAGTAGCTACTGAAAGCGGTATATTGCATGAGATGCAGAAAAAGTGTCCTGATAAGGAATTTATAGCAGCACCTGCGATTGATTCAACATGCGGATGCAATGACTGCAATTTCATGAAGCTGAACACTCTGGAAAAACTCTACAATGCTCTAAAATATGAGCAGCCAGAGATAAGTGTTGATGCAGAAATTGCTGCGAAGGCGGTGTTGCCAATCAGGAGAATGCTTGAGATGAGCAAGTGATGATAAATATACTTGCAGATAAAGTGAATATTATAAAAAATTAGTGTAAATAAAATTGTTAATAACTATATAAAATACATAATGGAATACAATCATAGAGAAATAGAGAGCCGGTGGCACGAATACTGGAAAGAGCACGGCACATATAAGGTGGTAGAGGATAAGAGAAAGCCGAAGTATTATGTACTTGATATGTTTCCTTATCCATCAGGTGCCGGTCTTCACGTAGGTCACCCACTTGGGTATATAGCATCTGATATTTATTCAAGATATAAAAGGCTGAAGGGATTTAATGTACTTCATCCGATGGGATATGATGCGTATGGACTACCAGCAGAGCAGTATGCAATCCAGACCGGTCAGCACCCAGAGGTGACAACACGAGTAAATATAGCTCGCTATCGTTCTCAGCTGGACAAGATAGGTTTCTGCTATGATTGGAGCCGCGAACTGAAGACATGCGACCCGGAATTTTACAAGTGGACACAGTGGGCTTTTATAGAGATGTTTAATCACTACTATGACAACGAGAGTGATAAGGCAGAGCCTATAGAAAAACTTATTGCTAAACTTGAAAAGAGCGGAACAGCGGAAATCAAGGCTGCGTGCACAAAAAACATAAATATCACGGCTGAGGAATGGAAGTCAATGGACGACAAGGCAAAGAGCGACTTACTGATGAACTATCGCCTTGCTTACCTTGGCAATACAATGGTGAACTGGTGTCCTGAGCTTGGTACAGTTCTTGCAAATGATGAAGTGAGCGAGGGAGTATCGCTGCGAGGCGGGTATCCGGTAGAGCAGAAGCTGATGTATCAGTGGTGTCTTCGAGTATCAGCCTATGCACAGCGCCTACTTGACGGGCTAAATGAGATAGACTGGACAGAATCGCTGAAAGAAACGCAGCGTAACTGGATAGGACGCTCAGAGGGTGCAGAAATGCGTTTTAAGATAGACGGAAGTGATGTAGAGATGGAAATATTCACAACTCGCGCGGATACCGTATTTGGAGTTACATTCATGGTTCTTGCTCCGGAGAGCAAATACGTGAATATGATAACTACTGAAGAATGCAAGAAAGATGTGGAAGACTATATAGCATCAATCAAGCATAAGACAGAGCGCGAGCGCATGATAGAAAAGAAAGTGAGCGGAGTATTTACGGGCGCATACGCAATAAATCCACTAAGCGGGAAGAAAATTCCTGTGTGGGTTAGCGACTATGTGCTTGCAGGGTATGGAACTGGCGCAATCATGGCAGTTCCTGCACATGACAGCCGCGACTATGCATTTGCTCGTCATTTTGACCTTCCAATCATTCCTCTTATAGAGGGTGCAGACGTTAGTGAGCAATCATTTGATGCAAAAGAAGGAATAATGACCAATTCAGCATCAGAAGAGCTGAACCTGAATGGAATGACAGTGAAGGAGGCTATAGCCGCAACGAAAGTATTCATTGAGAAAAAAGGCATAGGCAAGGTAAAGGTAAATTATCGTCTGCGCGACGCAATATTCAGTCGCCAGAGATATTGGGGAGAGCCATTCCCTGTATATTACAAGGATGGAATCCCAACGATGATGAAACTTGAAGACCTTCCGCTGCTTCTTCCAGAGGTAGATAAATATCTGCCAACGGAGACAGGTGAGCCGCCTCTGGGACGAGCAAAGAATTGGAAGACTGCGGAGGGATATCCTATTGAACTTAATACGATGCCGGGCTTTGCGGGAAGTTCTGCTTACTATCTCCGCTATATGGACCCACATAATAATGATGCACTTGTGTCAAAAGAGGCTGATGAGTATTGGCGCAATGTGGACCTCTATATAGGAGGAACAGAACATGCAACCGGTCACCTGATTTATAGCCGCTACTGGAATAAATTCCTCTATGATATAGGCTATGTATGTGAGTCTGAGCCATTTAAGAAATTGATAAATCAGGGAATGATTCAGGGATTCAGCAGTTTTGTATATCGCATAAAGAATACAAACACTTTTGTGTCTTACAATCTGAAGGGAGAGTATGATACAACAGAAATCCACGTTGATATCAATCTTGTAGATGGAGATATTCTTGATACAGAAGGCTTTAAGGCATGGCGTCCTGACTTTCATGATGCAGAGTTTATACTTGAAGACGGGAAATACATAGTTGGTCATGCAGTAGAGAAAATGTCAAAGTCAATGTTTAACGTGGTTAACCCTGATGATATAGTTGAGAAGTATGGTGCAGACACGCTTCGCCTATATGAAATGTTCCTTGGTCCGCTTGAACAGAGTAAGCCATGGGACGTAAAGGGAATAGATGGTGTAAACCGCTATCTGAAAAAACTGTGGGGACTATTCTATAAAGGCGATGAGCTTCAAATAAATGATGCAGAGGCTACACCTGAGGCTCTCAAGTCGCTTCACAAACTTATAAAGAAGGTGACAGGTGACATAGAGACATTCTCATACAATACAGCAATCAGTGCATTCATGATATCTCTGAATGAGCTAAGCCAGCAGAAGTGTACATCACGCAGCATAATGGAAAAATACCTGATAGTACTTGCTCCATTTGCTCCACACATCACAGAAGAACTGTGGCACGCAATAGGTAATGAAAGTACTATTTGTGATGCCCAGTGGCCGGAATATAATGAGGAATATCTGAAAGAGTCAACTGTAAAAATGGCAGTGTCATTTAATGGCAAGGCACGCTACACGATAGAGGTAGCAGCAGATGCACCTAATGAAGAGGTGGAGAAGGCTGCGCTGGAAAATGCTGGAGCTGCAAAATGGACTGAGGGCAAGACTATCAAGAAAGTGATAGTAGTTCCGGGCAAAATTGTAAACATCGTAGTACAATAAATTTGCTGTAAATACGTTATTACTAATAATATACATACTGTAAATGGCTGAAACGAAGAAAATAGTATTCGCTACTAATAATGCCCATAAACTGGAGGAAATCCGCCGGATTGTGGGCGACAGCCTTGCAGTGCTATCACTTTCAGACATTGGCTGCAATGTAGACATTCCTGAAAATGAAGATACACTTGAGGGGAATGCGATGGCAAAAGCGCGGTATGTAAAGGAACATTATGGCTATGACTGTTTTGCAGATGATACGGGACTTGAGGTAGAAGCACTTGGCGGAGCGCCGGGAGTACATTCTGCAAGATATGCACCTGGAACGAGTCATGATTCCCAGGCAAATATGGCACGACTTTTGCAAGAGATGAAAGGCGAGGAAAACCGCAGGGCGAGGTTTCGCACTGTGATAGCACTAATCCAGGGAAGCGAAGAAACCATGGTGGAAGGAATTGTTGAGGGAGATATACTCACAGAGCAACAAGGGGAGTCAGGTTTTGGCTATGACCCGATATTCCGTCCTATTGAAAGCGACCTAACGTTTGCGCAGATGAGTGCGGATGAAAAGAATTTGATATCGCACCGCGGGAGAGCAACAGCAAAATTATTGAAAATATTAAAAATATAATACCAAAACAATATGATACGCAGACTATCACTATTATTTCTTTTGATATTGCCGATTTACGTAAGTGCGCAGCAGATTACGGGAAGTTGGGAAGTATTCACTGTATATAATGCGGTGGACAAAGTGCTTGAAACTCCTAACAAACTGTATTACCTATCTTCAGGGAACCTGTATTCTTACGACAGTGTGGCTCAGGAGACAGAGTCATACAATACACAAAACGGGCTAAATGACTCGGGCATATCGGACATGTATTACAATGCGACGGATAAATACTTGCTGCTGACATATAGTAATGGCAATATAGACATGCTATATGACAACGGCGACGTTGTAAATATGTCTGATATAAAAGACGCTATCATGTCTACAGAAAAGACAATAAATCATGTTGCGTTTTGTGGGGACCGTATATGTGTAGCTACAAATTTTGGTGTAGTGCTTTTTGACGGTAAGAAGCATCACGTAATACAGTCAGGAATCTACAAGAAGAATATCAATATTTTTGTTCAGGTAGGAGACTATTATGTGATAAGCAAGGATAATTACCTGTATTATCTACCTGCAACAGAGAAATTTAATGTGATAGACAATTTTAAGCCGCTTTATAGAGATGATGCCAAAATGGAGGCAAGTTACTGCTTCTATAAGGATGTAGTGGTATTGAATGAAAATGTCATGTTAGGGGTCAATACAGGTAGCGATGAGTATATGCGAAAGTATAGTTTTGACTTTAGCAAAGGTAAGGCAGGCATAGGCACAGTAGGAACGAAAAAGGTTAAATTTACAGATATTAATCCGTGTGAAGGAGGATATTATACTACTAATGGGTCAGTTGTGTTGACAGTTGATAAAAACGGAGCCAACCCAGTGGAAACAGTGATGCCTACGGGAATATCAGGACAAAAAATAGCGTTCTGGAGTGGCGTAGATAAAGTATGGGCATGTGATAATTCAGGAATTGGGCGATATGATATTTCAGGCGAGTCGCTTACAGTACTGAATGACAAGTTTAAGCCGGGAAATCTTACGGTGGCAGATATAGAATTTCTTTCATCGGATGAATATGGAAATATTTATATGACATCAAGGAGTGAGTCTAATATAAATAATTCCAATGAAGGTTATAAAACTAAAACATACGTCAATAGAATAACGGCAGATGGAGAAATAGAAAATATTACGCCACAGGATATAGTATATAATTGTTCAGATAATCCGTCTATTAAAGCCAAAGCATTGTGTGCTAATATAAATATCAAAGCACATCCGACAGAGAAAGGTGTATATTACCTTGGAAACTTCTTTGAAGGTGTCATAAAGTGCCGTGATGACCACTATGTATACTCATACAATGGCACGAACTCTACAATACCTAAACCATGGGGCTGGATAGGTGGCGCAATAGACTTTGATAAGAACGGAAATATGTGGGTATTGTGTGGAGTTTCAAAAAATCCAGTCATGGCGATGCTTCCAGCAGAAAAAGTGGCACAGGAAAGTACAACAGTAGAAGATTGGTATTCACTACCCGGTCATGATTGTAGTGTAGGTACGACGCATGATGCTCAGATAATAGCGTGCAAAAAGTCGAATGTGGTGATAGGCTTCAGTGGGGTTATGGAAAATTCACCGCTGTATGTTAATAATACAAATGGAACATTAGCAACATCAGATGACACATTCAGGGAAATAGCAACATTTACAGACCAGGATGGCAAACAGTTTACAAGCTATATGATAACATGCGGCATAGAGTGCAGTAATGGTAAGGTATGGATAGGAACAGATGACGGAATTTTTGAGATATCCAATCCTGAAAAATTTGGTGAGACAGGAAATGTAGTGAGAATAAAAGTTCCAAGAAACGATGGGACAAATATGGCAGACTACCTACTTTCAAGCCAGTTTGTGATGGGTATATCAGAAGATAATTCAGGACGCAAATGGATAGCAACCCGCGATAGCGGAATCTATTTGGTGAGCGAAGACGGGACAGAAATCCTTGAAAACTTTACGGAAGACAATTCTGTATTGACATCAAACAGTGTACATTCAGTAGCGTGCAGCAAGGTTTCAAATGCAGTGTATTTCGGAGCTGAAGGCATACTTTACCGCTATAATTCAACATCAGCGCCTGCAGCGAGCGATTACAGCAATGTAGTTGCATATCCAAATCCGGTACGCCCGGATTTCTCAGGCTGGATTACCATCAAGGGTCTTATGGATAATTCACTTGTAAAGATTGCCGATGCGGCAGGAAATGTAGTGTATCAGACAACATCAGAGGGCGGTATGGCAGTATGGGACGGATGTAATCTGTCAGGAGAGCGCGTACGGACGGGTGTTTACTACATATTTGCATCGCAGAGTGGTGAGGAGCAATCAACAACGGGTTCTGTAGCAAAAATCATGGTAGTGAGATAATTAAATCTCAAATATACGTCTTATAGAGCTATTTATAAAGATATAACAGTAAAATGGAAGTATCTCTAAAATACACTGACGACACCGACAAGTCTTATGGGCTTGCCGGTGTGGCAGTAAGTATGTTTATATATGACAGTGATGAGGATATATTATCATTGTCGCTTGATGAAGAAGAGGAAATAAAGTTTATACCGGACTTTTTCACAGCTTCAAATCCTGATTTTTCGCCCAAAAAAGTGTGGACGTATCATGTACAGCAGTTTGAGATGTATGTGGCGATGACTTTGGGCAACTATATGTGTCGTCAGATAGTGAACAGGCGAAAGAGTGTAGACCCGTTTGCGAAGGCGGAGTTGCGCAAGAAAATCATAGAAGATGGAAAGGAGCTTTGTTCGCTTGGTGATGATGAGATAGACAGCCTTTTTAACAAGGGATATTCAAATATGCAGAGGATATTTTCTCATCCAGGCGTACAGAAAGTAGTGCGCGATTTTTCTTCTCGTCTTATAGATTCGCGAATGTTGAGCAGAGATGAGATAGTGATATTATTGCGTTCGCTGCAGAACTTATAATTCACTGAAATATATTGAAAAAAGGAAACTCGGCTGAGTTTCCTTTTTTAGTTTGATAGAATAGTAATTATTCAATGAATTAGAGTTCGAGTTTGCAACATTCTAAGCCGAATGCCTGAGCGACTCCCGGGAAAACGATTTTACCGTCTACGATATTTACACCCTGGAAGAGAGCGGCATCGTCTTTGCAGGCTTGTTTCCAGCCTTTGTCGGCGAGCTTGATGGCGTATGGGAGGGTAGCGTTTGTGAGTGCGAGTGTAGAAGTCATAGGCACAGCGCCAGGAATGTTTGCTACAGCATAGTGTATAATGCCGTCCAGCTCGTAAGTAGGTTCGCTGTGTGTTGTAGGATGAGAAGTCTCGAAGCAACCGCCCTGGTCGATAGCGACGTCGACGAGGAGCGCGCCTTTCTTCATGCCTTTAAGCATATCTCGAGTGACGAGGTGAGGAGTGAGAGCACCGGGGATAAGTACAGAACCGATTACGACGTCGGCGTCGGCGAGCTCAGTTTCGATATTGTGCTGTGAAGAGTAGAGAGTCTTAACCTGTGGCATAATTTCAGCGATGTGTCGCAGAGTAGGGAGAGATATGTCTGTGATTGTGACGTCAGCTCCCATACCAGAACAGATTTTAGCGGCGTTACGTCCTACTACACCGGCTCCGAGGATAAGGACTTTAGCGGGTTTTACACCCGGGACACCAGCCATAAGTTTACCCATACCACCTTGTGGCTTTTCAAGGAAACGAGCGGCCTGCTGTGCAGCCATACGTCCTGCGACTTCGCTCATAGGTACGAGCAAAGGGAGGCTTCTGTCCGGCAGTCGAACAGTTTCGTAAGCGATACAAACGGCACCTGCCTTAAGCATAGCGTCGGTCAATGGACGGTCGCTTGCGAAGTGGAAGTAAGTGAATATCACCTGGTCTTTTTTAATTAGCTGATATTCAGGCTCGATAGGCTCTTTTACTTTCACTATCATTTCAGCGATGTCGTAAACATCTTTGATAGTGGGTAAAATCTGTGCGCCGGCTTGGATATAGTCGCTGTCAGGGAAACCGCTGCCTACACCGGCATCTTTTTGAACATAGACTTTGTGTCCGTGTTGTACCATTTCCTTAACTCCGGACGGAGTCATACCGACTCTGTTCTCGTTGTTTTTGATTTCTGAGGGAACTCCGATAATCATAGTGTTTTGTTTTTAAAGATTAGAAATTCATTGTTTGGGCGACTATCTAAAGTATGCGAGCCGTTATTTAGAGGCTTGCTTACTTTCTTTTACGTTCCGTCGGCAAATTTACAAAAATGATTAAAAAAACCAATTTTTTTACACAAAAAATTCACAAAAAAATTTTTGACGGTAAAAAATGGCGTAATGTCTACTTTTTAGGTC
>CALYOL010000020.1 GCA_945231345.1 uncultured Porphyromonadaceae bacterium | reverse complement strand
GTGTTTATGTCAGCTATCTGTTTTGCACTTACAGTAATACGGTCTATGTCTGGCGACCAACCATCAGAAGGAGCAATGAGAGTGAACGTATTATCAGCACCAGCCTTGAATACTACATCACGACGCAGCCAGGAACCATTTGCCATAGAATAGTTATCTTTACCACTTCCCGGAAATTCAATATTTCCCAGGCTTTCACCATTTACTTGATAATTGGCATTACGGTTATCTTTTGTGGAATAGTAAATAGTAACTGTATAAATTCCATCATTAGGTACGTTAATGCCCTTGAATACTATTTGTCTGCCTAAACCAAGGTTACCAACTTTTTTTCCTCCTGATGTATAAAGAGCATTGTCTGAATTAATTGACAAGCCGGTTAGTTCATTTGCAGAAGATTCAGCCTCATATAGAGTCTCTGCAATCGGCATTTCAAGATTGGGATTTTCAGAAAGTTGTACAAGAAATCCACCGCCGTCTATTTCATTGATTGAAAGGGTAGTGGCTGAAGTTACAGTCTGCTTTTCAACTACAATTTTATTGCGCGTATCACCATCACGGTAAATGTATGCTGTATATGTCTTACCATCCGGCAGCAACTCAGAAAGTTTTATATTAGCAGTGCGAGGAGACACAGTGATTCCTGAAAGCCACCAGTCATTACCACTGCGGCGAGCAATAGTCACATATTGAGAAACCGCCCCCTCAAGCAATCTGCTCTCGTCCCATGCAACAGGTACGCGTTTTAAAATCACAGATGGGCCATAAGGCAGAAGGTTTTGATAAGATTCACAAACGTGAAGAAGTCCATTTTCGTATGCTACACACAATCCAAGATTTTGAGCAAAAGAATATCTTTGTATAAAGCGACCTGTTACCATAGCAAAGTCTATAGGAGTATAGTCAGCGGGACCAACCACATTTCTTGTAAGAATGGAGTTAATATTATGTTGAGATGTCATGTATAAATCTGCCTGACTCCAAAAATTATTTTCTCCGCCCAAAATACCTTCATAAGACAAAAGGTGAGGATAGGTACGTCTAAGACCGGATGGACGAGTGCAACCATGATAATTCACGTTCATCTTATATTTAGCTGTAAGTTTAAGCAGCAGTTCCATACGCTCCATATTTTCGCGAGAATCATCTTCCCAAAAGTCTATTTTTACACCATCAATACCCCATTGTTTCCAATTACGAAGAGTTGTCTCCATATTTTCTGTTGAAAAACTTGTACTATCAGCAAGTTTTGCTGTCATCCAGAGTATAACTTTTATACCCTTTGAATTGGCGTAATTTACAGTGTTTTGAACATCACTGCCATACCAACCACCATCAACAAGAATATATTTCCACCCCATTTTTGCAGCCATGTCTACATATTTCTTGTCAGCTTCATACCGGGACAGCGGTCTGTAAGAACCACCATCAACACCTCCCCAGTCCCAAGATGCTACTCCCGGTTCAATCCAAGAAATGTCTGTCATTTCAGTGGGTTTACAAAGGTTTTCTTGCATAGTAGAGGCAAAAATGGTTGGTAAATCACCTATTTGCAAAGTTCTCCATGGTGTTTGCAATGGAAGAGAGACTGTAAGGTCGTTTTTATGGTCTTCTTTGTGAGTCTGATATGCATCTCCCGCATGCTGCCACATTATACATCCTGTAGGAGATTGATATGCCTTTAGCAGTGAGAGTGAATACGTTCCAATATTTTCCGCCTCACTTATCAGTATATGTTGGTTACCACTGCCAATCATTACAGGTGAATTAAAACGTGGGTCTGAAGCATCTGATACAGCCTCATTCCAGTCTGTAAATTCACCATATACACCGTATTTGCCATAATATGATTCGTATGGGAAATTAGGTGTATTTCTTTTACTTGCGAATTTCTGACCAAGGATGTATTTATAATTTGATGGATATACGGCGGAAGCCTCATCTTTAATCACAATAGTACTTTTACCGTCTTGACTTGGTATTGCATACCTGAATGCCACGCCATCGTTTGATACACGGAAAATAATATCAAACAGCTGCCCGGCATTTGTCTTTGTATGTATGGTCATTTCACGACAATGATTAACATACTTACTTGTCTTGCCGGACGGAAGAGTGTAAGTTTCATTGATTTCCTTGGTCTCCGCATTTATGTATGTTAGGTTCTGACTATAATCTACTGCATCTGAAATCAATCCTAATGGAGACTTATTTATAACCCATTCATCATGACTCTTAACCATATAATTGGGCTTACCATTGTCTATAGTAAAAATCAATCCCATTTTGCCGTCGGGTGACCATACCTGATTGTATGAATATGTTGGAAGTTCAGATTCATCAAATGGAGATGTCTGTAAATACATTGTTTTGTTATCAAGGTTTATGCAAGCATACAAAGGGACACCTCCGTATTGTGAAGATATTGAATAGCTTGCCACCACATTATGAACGTCTGCCGTGCACAGCTCATTTTTATCTAATTCAATAGGCTGGTTGCTCTCTGAGCCGGCATAACGGTGCAAGTCTGAATCTGAAATATCACCTTGAGCTCGAGACGTGAATGAAAATGAAATCGTTTCATCCGAAGTGACATTTGGCACAATGGTTGCATAATAACATTTTGTTTCAGGCACAAATTTAATTTTTTCTCCATTTCCGCGCTGGTTCCAGTTCATTCCATTTACGTCACCAACCAAATATAAGTCTGGATGAGCAAGCTTAATAGTCAACTCCTTTGTGCCTCGATTGAAAAAAATATCGTAAGCACCTTCTTTTTCTGTATAAAAAGGGGATTCAGAACCTAAAAGCATTGTCGCTGTTCCCTCTTCGTGCTTAGCTGTTGAATTTAGTCCATATCGCTCAGCATTAATACAAGACCACTCAGTTCCAATTGATGCAGCTACATAATAATAACACCTTGGGAGTCCGCCAGCCACTTGATAATACATGGGAAGCTCGTATCCGGCATACTCCTGCTCTGAGGAAATAATATTCAATGGAGATGCAAAATACTGAGGTCTTCCGTCAGACATATTTCTGATTAAAAACAATTGTTTCGGAGTGTAATTGCTATTTACAGATATTGTTTTATTTACAAGGTCAATGTCAAGCATGTAACAACCGGCAGTGTTCGGCAATGAATAGTCTAAAGTACCATTTAGAGTAGTAGAAGACTGTAACTCTTTCGTCTCACCATCAGCAAATCGCGGTATACCTCCATTTGAAGTAGATGCACCGTAATATGTGACATTACTACCGGAAAGTGACGTCACGATTCTGAAATTTCCGTAATACTTTTCAGTATTATCACCGCTTTCATTCATGACTCTATATACCAATGCTTGGTATTTGCCTTCACCAAGGTTAGCACATTTTACTCCTTTATTCGAACTCCAGTTAATATCACTGATGTTTCCTACCACCCACAATTCAGCGGGATATTGTGCTCTTAAGGGCAATAAGCCCAAAAGTGCCATAGCAATACATGCAGTAATTTTGTTGACTAAATGTTTCATTATGATTATTGTTAGAATTTAATTATCATATAGTTATCTACGTGAAGTGGGAGTGACAACTCGGTCTCCCATATGACGAGCAAACTGCATTTTTAGAGTCTGCATATTCTTGATTTGAGATATATACTCTTCTACAATGCCAAAGTCTGGAGTAGAATTTGCGCACTCAGCCTTAATTTTGTCATTCAAGTCTTTTATGTCAAGTTCAAGTATCTCATTCTCAAGTTCATAAATAGCGCGTGGGAGAAGTTCGGAAAGCATGTCCCGTTCTTCTGGCACACGGGCATATTTTGTGTGTATTTTGCTCAGTTGATATTTTTCTGTGACTAATTCCGTAGAAATATTTCTTAGGTCATCATCTTGAGAAGATGTTAAGCGACGTTCAACATAGTTAAAATCATAGTCTTGCATCAGTTTAATGTAATATTCATCACACTTCGCTTTCAACTCATTTTCGCGACGAGTGATTTCGTCAAGAGTTTGCGCCTCATTCCTAATCTGTGTTTCACCGTCAACCCACATTTCATTTCTACGATTGAGTGCTTGTATCTCAAATTTTTGTCTATCTTTACTCCATGCTTCATGCATAAGTACAACTTCATCGAAAATCTTTTGGTACTTTAGATTTGAAAACCTGAGATTTTCTTGCTGCATTGTCACCTGCAAAAAATCTATAACCTTACAAAAAACTGCATTGCCGTCTTTGTCTGTCGAATATTTGAAATCTCCCATACCATACTTTATTGCATAGCGTAGTATTGATTTTTCAAAAGATTTCAACTGCTGAGACCTGTCTTTCTTTAAGATTTCATTCACAAGAGCAGAGCCGGGAGTTACAGCATCAATTAGCTCTTGAGAAGCAGTTTCATCTTGTAGATTTTCTTCTTTTGCCTGCTCGTCTTTTATATGGCGAGCTTCCTCTGATTTCTTCCTCTTATACTCCTGTTCAAGTATCTGCGAGCGAATCTTAGCCACCTCATTTGCAAGGATTTTCTCATCAAAACCTAAAGTAAAGCTACACTCCTTTATATATGCTACTCTTGAAATCTCCGCAGGTATTACAGCAATACTCCTCACTATTGCCGCTACAACATTTGCCCTCTTAATAGGGTCGTTACCCACGCCATCAAGAAGAATATTAATTTTAAACTTTATAAAGTCTATTTCATGTGACTCAAGATATTCCTCTACTTCAGTGGATGAATGCGACTGAGAGAAAGAGTCGGGGTCATCTCCTGCCGGCAACTGAAGTACTTTCACGTTCATACCCTCGGCAAGAATCATATCAATACCTCGTAGAGATGCCTTGATTCCGGCAGGGTCTGCATCATAAATTACTGTAATGTTTTCAGTAAATCGATGAATAAGGCGTATCTGCCCCTCTGTGAGTGATGTTCCGGAGGATGCAACTACGTTTTCAATGCCGCTCTGATGCATTGAAATCACGTCCATATATCCTTCCACCAGAATACACTTGTTATGTTTTACTATAGCAGACTTTGCCTGATAAAGTCCATAAAGCTCATAACTCTTACGATAAATCTCAGATTCAGGCGAGTTTACATACTTTCCACCAGCCTTATCGCTTCGTAAAACACGTCCTCCAAATGCGACGATTTTTCCTGAAATAGATGAAACCGGATATATTACACGCCCGCGGAAACGGTCATAGTAATCGCCTTTTTCAGTCTTACCTACAAGCCCTGTCTTCAAAAGGTATTTTTCTTTGTAGCCCTTTGAGATAGCGTCTGACAGCATTTCATCTCGCTTGTCTATTGCATATCCGAGATTAAAACGCTCTATCATTTCATCATTTATGCCACGCTGACGAAAATATGCAAGACCAATATTTCGCCCTTCCGTAGTCTCAGTAAGGTTGTGTTTGAAATGCTGCAAGGCATACTCATTAACGGCAAGCAAACTCTCTCGCTCGGTCTCTTGCTCTCTCTCCTCTTGAGTAAGTTCTTTTTCTACAATCTCAATATTGTATTTCTTAGCGAGATACCTCAACGCCTCATTATATGACATCTGCTCATGCATCATAATGAAATTGACTGCAGAGCCACCCTTTCCACAACTGAAGCATTTACATATACCCTTCGACTTGGACACTGAAAAAGACGGCGTACGCTCATTATGGAACGGACACAAACCAATATAGTTTGCGCCTCGCCGCTGAAGGTGTACAAAGTCACTCACGACCTCAACAATATCCGCCGCATCAAGTATTTTCGCTACTGTTTCAGAGTCTATTCTTGGCATATATTTTTTATATCACAAAGTTAAAAATTATTTTTGTATTCGTCAATACTGTAAGTAAATAAACGGCACGAGGTCTGAACTGCTGACCTGAATAGCTATGAAAATGGCAATGCTGAGAATTATTGCTTTCGATAGGGTAGAAAGTGTGGAAAAGCGATAAATCAGAGCATTCATCCAACGCTGTGGTGTGAAATGCAAAATAAGTCCCAGTGCCATAATTATGATTATGGAAGTATAGCCTTTAAATACTTGCGCAGCTACTTCAGGGTGAAATGCTGTGAAAATTTGTGTAAGCATCTCTCCGACTTTTTCCATGCTATCGGCACGGAAAAACATAAATCCAAATGCCATAAAAGTAAATGTAAATATTACGTTTATGATGTGACGAGTCACCCCTACATGTTCATTCTTTGGCAGGTGAAGAAGTTTGCACCATAATTTATGTGCTACAAGCAGAATGCCATTCCATGCACCCCAAATGATATACATCCATGACGCTCCGTGCCAAAGACCACCAAGTGTCATGGTAATCATTAGGTTTATATGCGAGCGGAAAGTGCCTTTTCGGCTGCCGCCAAGTGGTATATATAAATAGTCTCGTAACCATGTTGAAAGCGATATATGCCATCGGTGCCAAAATTCTGTAGGACTCTGCGAGACAAGAGGCGCATTGAAGTTTGCGTCAAACTTATATCCCAAAAGCAGTGCAATTCCAATAGCCATATCTGAATACCCTGAAAAATCGCAGTAAAGTTGCAGTGTAAAGCCGTATGTGGCAATCACGTTTTCAAGTCCTGTATAAAGGGTCGGGTCATCAAAAACTCTGTCTATAAATCCACATGAAATATAGTCTGCTATTACCACCTTCTTAATAAGTCCACATATTATGAAAAAGAAGGCGGTAGAAATCTGAATTTGTGTAGGCTTGTGATTACGAGCTATTTGTGGCAACAACGTTTTTGCCCTCACTACCGGACCCGCAAGAAGTGGAGGAAAGAATGTAAGGAAAAAAACATAGTGTAATAAATTATCACAAGGCTTTATCGTACCACGATATATATCAACGATATAACTGATAGAACGGAAACAGAAAAAGGAAATACCGGCAGGCAAAATGATGTCAAACGGTTCAAAATTAACACTGAAAATACTTGCAAACGTATCGCAAAGCATATTAAAATACTTGAAATACGTCAACATTCCAAGGTTTATTGCAACATTTAGTCCAACCAATACACGCCTTACCGTATCGTCTTTAAATCTTACAAGTAGCTGCCCCAAAACATAATCCAAAATGCTTATACCTATCAATATCGCCACGCACATTCCACTTGACTTGTAATAAAAGTAAAGTGAAAAACATATTGTAGCAATGAGCCTGAGTGTAAGTCGGTCTATCAACTTCCTGTAAATAGCAAAAAATGCCGTAAACAGAATGAAAAACAACGCCGTATTAAAAAGCAGGGGACGCGACGGATCGTATGCCAAATATGATAAAATATTACTAATTGTCTCGTTCATTGGTAATTGCGTTTATCAGTGCATGATAAAATAGGTCACCTCTCAAAAGGTATCCCTTATAAGAATTATGAATATGGTCTCGAGCCATTAAGTCGCTCTCGCTCCACCTTATTGAAGCTTCTTCACCTCCGGCTACAGAATAAAAATCATATACCGGAATAGAATGCCTTTCAGCATAATTTAGAATAACATTTCGCATCTGCTTCACCTTTTCATTGATGATAAAAGAAGAAGATTTCACTCTGCGCTTACGTCCTTTTCTGCGTCTGTATGCTATCTTCGATTTCTGACATTCCATTGGTGTTGTAAGCAGGATTTTAGCCTTGGGATTACTTCTTAATATGTTTGCTATCATATAGTCAATATCTGCTTCAAGTTGGCTATCGGTGATATTACTAAATGCCTCGTTCGTTCCCAAAGAAATAATAACAAGCTTGGGATTGAATAGGGAAATGTCATGACCAACAGTCTGTAGTTCGTTGTATGTGGCAAATGTCGCTCCGTTATTTCCTATAGTGTGATATTTCACACCACATTCTCCATTGTTCAGCGATACTCCATAAATAGTGGTCTGCTCCATCGAAAAGAGGGTAATCTTAGCTGTCACAACCGGAATAGGGAGAATTATCTCGGTATAATAATCATGCTGAATGGTTCTGGTTGTCAAGACCATATTACTTTCGTTTACCACAAGTCCGGCTTCTAATTCAGAAGAACCGAAAACAATGATTTTGTCAAATGGAGAACCATACGGAACTTTATTAGTGACAGTGGAAAGTGTAAGGTTGAAATTTACATTTTGTGGCATAAAGGCAGTTCCTGTAAATCCCATATCAGTCACCCATGGCTTTTTCAGTAAACGAGAACAAAAACATTTAGATGAAGTAGTGAAAATGTAGGAATATGGCTCATTTGTACCACATATTTTAAGTGGACAAATAAGGCCTCTTCCACCATTGCCGTATTTTGCCTGAAGTAATTCTCTTACGTGTCCTGTACCAATATCTGCCTGGAGATGCGAGTCTCCAATATGCACAATGTTAAACGACTGGTTATTTGTGTTTTCTATTGCCATTTTCAGCTCTCTCCAGTCGTTGCCCTTCATATCTATTTTGTTTGCCTCAAGATTTATAAACGGGAAAATGGATAACGAGTCGAGAGAGGCTTCAGTATCAATCAGAGTCACTTTCCCTTGTCGTATTACAGCATCATTTTCCTGGCAATAAGCACATTGCGTACCAACTGCCAATATTATTGCTGTTATTACATTGGTTATCTTCATTCTTCAAGCGCAGTTATCAGTTGTTCAGTAAAAATCTTGCCAAGGCGTTCACCACCCTTAAATGAAAGATGGATGTAATCCTTGTTTGTATCCTTGTTCTTAGTCCATTCAACTATTGCGTCATCTCCACCCATTGCCAGCTGAGTGTTCCAAAATAGAATGCCAAGTTCTTTTGCCAGCTGACGCTGAGCATTAATCATAGGCTTTAGTGCCTTCATTGTATGAACTTGTCCATTGCGTTTTTCTCCTCGGTCTCCAACTCCAAAAAGAAGAATATCTGCATTGGGATAACATTCTCTGATTTTCAAAATATCTTTTTTCAAAGCATCTTTATAGTATGTATAATCAAGTACACCTGAAGAAATGGCGTTTATCCCATATTCAACAATAATTAGGTCATAATCAATATACACACGCATTTGTGAAATCAAATCTGCCGATATTTTATGATGACGAATGCCAGCATATCCTCGTATAGGCATATTGTCCACAGCAATTCCCGAAGCATCATTAAGATATACTCCGAATACGCTCATGTCAGTGGATTTACTGGAAAACTTCACATTGTCTGAAGCATTATTAATCACAATGGCCTGCACATTCTCAGAGCCTTCCACATGCCGCGTATCAATCTCTTGCCCTGCAATTTCTATTTTGATATCAGTAGCGGTGGGCGCCTTAAAGAGTAGGGTAGTTGTACCCCAAGAATCAAGGTGGCGAAGCTTTGAAGTACCTTTAAATTGCGACTTTGCATTTTCTACAGCCTTGCAATATAACCCTGATAGCGGCATTGTCTTGGTTGTTTCCTTAATGTCTATTATATTCCAACCACTACTTATTTGTTTTACGGAACGACGAAAGCCAGGCGTTTCAGAATGAATAGGAGTGTAGCCTATGCCTGCACCACTGTATGTATCCTGAAGGATTTCGCGGATATTCTGAGTAAGAATATCACCCTCTATATATGAGTCTCCAAGGAAAGCAATCCTCACACATCTATTGTTACGCTGGCTTAATGCAGCTTTTAGGTGAGATAGTCCAGACTGTCCAGGTGTGTAATCTTCAATTACGGGTTCTGTATATTCAATACTGTCAGCAACTGCAATATTTATCGTATCTTCTACTGCAACAACCAAAGTATCTGCTTTTGCAATCGTATCATGCTGACAATTATTCAACATCTCAGCAATGTCTGCATCAAGTTCTGCTACATTCAAAGGAGAAACATCTTCATCGCTCTCATCATCATTAACAATATCTGAGATAAACGAGAAGTCTTTCAACAAACCTCCACTGATTTTATTCAACGGCAATAGCGACACCGCCAAGAGTATCACCAATGCAATGAAAATAATATATACAGGACTATTATTACTATTTTGAAACATTTTTCCAATCTATGAGTATGTCATAAAAGACGGTATTACACACGTCTTGTTAGGTGAATGCAAAGTTACTCATTTTTTTGTTGCAATAAAAGAATTATTGTATTATCTTTGCACTGTGAAACAAAAACAGACTTTGGATATTGTGAAATAAGCAGCTGCATAATTGCAGACTGCGAATATAGTTAGCAAGAAAGGCAAAGATGTCTTTCCAGTTTTTTATATATTTTTAATTTAGATAATCATGGAAAATAACGAAAATAATATTCACAATATCGACGTAAACGTAATATGCGACTTCTTTATCCGCAATCGCCGTCAAGGTCCTGGAAGTAACGAAGCTACTAAGTGTGCATTTCAATTTTTACCCAAATATGGTCGCAATGCATTATTTTTAGACCTTGGAAGCGGCACAGGTAGTCAGACTTTTGCACTTGCAGAGTCAACTGAAGCCAAAATTATAGCAATAGACCTATTTAAGCCATTTATTGACGTTCTTAATGCACGAGCTAAACAAAAATGTGTATCAGAAAAAGTTCAAGGCATTGTTGGTAGCATGGATAATTTACCTTTTGAAAAAGAAAGCATTGACGTAATATGGTGCGAGGGAGCGATATATAATATCGGCTTTCAATATGGCATAAATTATTGGCGTAGCTTTCTAAAACCTGATGGCTATATTGCTATTAGCGAAAGCGTATGGCTGACAAATAGCCGTCCTTCCGAAATTTATGATTTTTGGAATGAGTGCTATCCTGAAATTGATACTATAGACGCAAAGATACGACAATTACAAGATGCCGGATATAAGGTGATAGCCTCATTTATACTTCCGGAAAATTGCTGGACCGAAAACTACTATGTTCCAATGGACGGAATAAAGCAAGCGTTTCTCGCAGATAATTCTGGCAATGACTTTGCCGAAAATTTCATTGCGCATATTACTCATGAGGCTGAACTATATGATAAATATCATGATTACTATGGCTATGCTTTTTTCATTGCACAGAAAGTTTGTGATATGGCTAAATAAATATTAATGCTATTGCCATATAGTATTGTTACCTGATTTTAGGTAATCCCGCACAAAAATTAGAGCCGATTTAGAATTCTAAACCGGCTCTAAATATTTTGATGTTAAATTTATTGTCCCATGTTAAGAAGCAATTCTTCGTTGTTTGATGTGCGTTCCATCTGTTCTTGAATAAACTCCATCGCCTCTATAGAATTGCGGTCTGAAAGGAAACGTCGTAGAATCCACATTCTATTTAGTGTACTTTCCGGGAGTAGCAAGTCGTCGCGGCGGGTGCTTGATGCCATGATATCAACAGCCGGGAAAATACGTTTGTTAGACAGTTTACGGTCAAGTTGGAGCTCCATATTACCGGTTCCCTTAAACTCTTCAAAAATCACCTCATCCATCTTAGAGCTGGTCTCTGTGAGTGCTGTGGCAATAATAGTCAGCGAACCTCCACCTTCAATATTTCTTGCAGCACCGAAGAACCGTTTTGGTTTTTGTAGTGCATTAGCATCAACACCACCTGAGAGGATTTTTCCAGATGCGGGAGAGACTGTATTATATGCTCGTGCAAGTCGCGTAATGGAGTCAAGAAGAATTACTACATCATGCCCACATTCTACCATTCGTTTCGCTTTCTCGAGAACAATATTAGCTATCTTTACATGTCGTTCAGCAGGTTCGTCAAATGTAGAAGCTATTACTTCCGCATTTACACTTCGCATCATGTCTGTTACTTCCTCTGGACGCTCATCGATAAGGAGTATCATTATGTATGTCTCAGGATGATTCTCCGCTATGGCATTTGCTACGTCTTTCAGAAGAATTGTCTTACCTGTCTTAGGCGGTGCCACGATTAGTCCACGCTGACCTTTTCCGATAGGTGCAAACATATCCACTACTCGTGTGCTGATATTACAACTCTTTCCCTTACAAAGGTCAAACTTTTCATCAGGAAATAGGGGAGTAAGGTGTTCAAATGGCACTCTGTCACGAATAAACTCCGGAGAGCGTCCGTTTACACTCACGACGCTCGTCATTGGGAAATATTTTTCGCCATCGTATGGTGGACGTATCTTACATTGCACTACATCTCCGGTCTTGAGTCCCCATGTCTTTATTTGCGGCTGAGTTAGATATACGTCATCAGGTGAACCAAGATAGTTATAGTCACTGGAACGTAAAAAGCCGAACCCCTCAGGCATCACCTCAAGTACGCCCTGTGCCTCAATAAGGTCATCGAAATTATATAGCGGCTGAACTTGTTGCTGTTGCTGGCGATTTTTCTTGTTTTTCTTTCCCTGACCAGGCAGCGCTACCTGCTGCTGGGTTCTACCCGGTTCTGTTATATTGATGGGGCCTTGCGGCTGTTGCGGTTGCTGATGATTTTGCTGGTGTCCGTTTTGCTGTTGTGGCTGCTGTTGCGTAGGCTGTTTAGCTGCTTCCTGCTGTTTAAGCGCAGCCTCTTCTCTCTCTCGCTGTGAGCGAGGAGTAAACTGCCTACCATGTCCGATTGGGAAAAATGAACCGAAATCACTGTCACGCTTTGGCTTGAAATCATGAGCCTGCGGCTGTTGAGGTTGGCTATCTGTGTTTACTGTCTCTGTTGAAGAATTATCATTGTCCTTTTTTTCTTCACCTTCAACCTTGTCATTCTCAGCCACAGCAGTTTTATTATCATCGTTAGTTGTTTCAATAGCCTTTTCTACAACACCTTCACCTGCATTAACCTGAATTTCATCAACCTTAGATTCTCTATCCAGAGAAGTTTCTTCGTTATCAGACTGTATCTCTTTACTTTTAGGCTTTCTACCTCGTTTTTTTGTCTGTGACGCAGGTGCCTCATTCTGTTGCATTTCCGGTGTAATAACATCCTTTATCTCTGAATTGTTATCATCAGGCTTATTATCCACTTTATTGACAGGGACATCATTTGTGTCATCAGATTTATCATCCTTGCTCGCTTTTGGTCTGCCCGGGCGACGCTTTTCTTTTGCCTGAGCATCATTGTTTTCATCTACCGCTTTTTTCTTTTTACGCTTATCTTGATTAGAGGCATTAGCAGCAGCATGTTCCTCGGCTTGTTTGTCAAGGATTTCGTAGATAATTTCTTGTTTTTTTTCAGGGTCAAATTTTTTTATGCCCATTGTTTGTGCCACAGACTGGAGCGCTGCATCGTCCATTGTGGTTAATTCGTTGATATTGTACATAGTTTTGTCTCTGCTAATCGCAATGCTTGAGACTATTCAAAGCACTACGATGCGATAAAGAAAAAATTATTGATATAAATCGTTATATTATTATGATACTATCTCCTGTATTACGCAAGCTAAATGTTATCTGTTGCAGATTTTTTACGTTAAATGGAGATTCTGGAGAGGAAAAGTGTTTTTGTGATATATAGCACCTGTAAAGCGTTATCTAAATATGGTCCTTTACTAAATGCAATGCAAATTTACTGCTTTTTTTTTAATTATGCAATCTTTAATTACAAAAAATCTAATTGAAAATAAATAAAAAACTCCTCAAAGCCTTAACTCTGAGGAGAAAAATATTTGAAGAGAAGATTTTGTAAAAGGTAACAAAAAGTCTAATCCTCCTACAATAATTTCATATTATACTATTCTGCAGCTTTTTCTTCATTTTCTTCAGCTGTCTTTTCAGGTTTGAATGAATCTATGCCTGCATCAAGGAGCTGATTATACCAGCTGAACACTTTCTTGATATCAGTAGTATAAACACGGTCTTCATCAAAGTCTGGAAGTATTTCCTTAAAGTAAGCGCGAACATCAGCATCATCGCCGATAGCTTTCACATCTACTTTTTTCCCTTCGTTTTTTGCTTTAATAGTTTCAAACACATCTGAAAGAGGAACATCATTTTCTATAGTATATATAGCGATATCTCCCAAAGAGATAATCTTGTCGTGAGCATAAGCAGGAGTGCGCTTTCCATTTAAAAGAGACTCTACGATAAGCATATTTTTACCCTGGCTTACAAGACGGAAAAGACCTTGTTTTCCTGAGATTGATAATATTGTCTTAAGCATTTTTTAGTGTATTATTATTTTATGAATTACGAAATTTTACGCAAATTTACCACTTTATCTCCAATTACCACATATTATTTATCAAAATTTTCATTTTTAGTTTTATAATAAATGTTAATCAACCAGTGATACAAGCCAATATAAAGCCGAGCACAGCACCAAATATTGCAACAAATACCAGTATCATCTGGTATCTGCTCTTCATGCTTGAAATTTTCTCATTATATTCCTTACTGAACTTAACATTGCTGTTAATTATAGCATCTTCCATGGCGCCTTTCTTGCCTTCATCATATCCGATATGTATTCCATCCATTTTTCCCTCTTCTCGTATCTTCGCAATAAAAGACCGATAGGCAGCAAGAGCAGACTTCTTGGTAATATGAGTACAATCTGCCTTGAATATATTATTACACTCAGGACATTTTAGATTTTTTTCCTCATTCTCAATCATATATGGGTGTAACGTACCACAGAAAGGGCATTTAACAGGAGTATATCTGAATTCGCTTAAATCTGAAGCATCATTCACTTCACACATCAGTCCTATTGCAATTGCAAGTGCCTCTGCAAGCTTTTCATCTGATGTGGAATATTCTTCTTTAACCTTCCCATCATCAACGTCTATACATTCTTTCGTGTAAAATTCCAATAGAGCTGTAAATGGTTTCTGTCTGTATTGTGATGATATCTGGCTTTGTTCCTTAAATGCATCTTCTACTTTTTTATGATAATCCCTGTATCTCTCACAATTTGATTTTTCAAGTAGTGCGAGTAATTGCTTCAATGCCTTGACATTCCTTTCTATTCGGGCAAAAGTTAGTTCCCGCTCAGGACTATATACATAATCTTTGCGTGACTTAAATCTTGCCATAACACTTTTTAGGAGAGGGTCGTCAAAATTGCAGTCTTCTCCGAATCGCACCATTTTTACAATTTTCCATGCGTCCTCGTATGATGATGCATTCTCAAAATACCCCATTCTGCCACCTGCATTATGCAGCCCATAACCTCGTAATACGAGATTACCAAATCCAACATACATAGTACATAGCTCAGCAAGTATTTCAACCTCAGCTATGTCGTTTCTCTTGGCGGCTTCTGTATCAATATTATAGTACCTGTTTACAACATGACAAGTCTCGTGGGCAATAGCAGCGAGCAATGATTTCCAATTGTTTTTATGAAGAGGATTAATTTCAATTGTAATACTTCCGAAATTTTTATAACTCGGGTCAACACAAGCAGCTGTAGTACTTGGAAGGTGTGGATTGAAGACACATTTGGGGATATAATTCGCAATTCCAGCATGCTTGAAAATTTTTTGAGCCTCGTCATTGATATCCTGTATGCTGAAATTATTACCATTCATTGAAGGCACATACATTTGCTCTGTAAATACCTGAAACTTTTTCTCAAAAATAGCAAGTCTTTTCAGGATTTCCAGAGGAGTCATATAGATGCTCGCAGCATTTGGTCCATCTGAAACACTCATTGTAATATCTTTAAATGTGGTTATTTTAGTTTATCATGAACACTTTTCCCTCTATCAGCGACACAAAGACATTCCCTGTAGTAGGGTCAATATCTATGCCATTGATTTCAGAGCTACCAATGGATTCCTGCCAAAGTATATCATACGTATCTGCATCAACAGCCGTAAGTATTCCACGCCTTGAACCAACGAAAATTATGCCATTTTTCTCTGCAATAATACAAGGCGCATGCTCATAACCCAATTTTAGGTCAATAAGCTTCAACATCTTAAAATCAGCATCTGTTGCATCTATCACAGCAAGCTCTCCATCCATTGTTTTTGCATACACTCTGGTGCCGTCTTCACTGCAACCAAGACTTTCTCTATATTTAACGTCGTTATTGCGCCAAATAGTCTTACCGGTTATGCGGTCAATCGCAGTCATAAATCTATCGGGGGCTACGATATATACTCTATTTTTTGTCACAACAGGCACTACATTTCCCGGTCCTAGCATATTTGCACCTTTACCGTTATTCCATTTCCAGCGCAGCTTGCCTGTCTTAGTGTCAAGGCAACGGAGATATGTGTCCCAAGCTCCAAATATTACATCATTCCCTTCAACAACAGGTGCTGCTTGGCAATAATTGTTTATTGAATCGTAATGCCAAATAAGTTTTCCGGATTTTATAT
>CALYOL010000019.1 GCA_945231345.1 uncultured Porphyromonadaceae bacterium | reverse complement strand
ATATTTTCTCTGCTCATAAATGCAATGTTTTAGAAATCCTGCGTTTTGTCGGGTGTCATTCTCCACCGCAAAGTTACGCAAATTTTTTAGAAAAATGCGAGTAAATAGACTAAATCTATGGTTTTTATCCCACATTTAGTCTATTTACTCGCGTATTTTGCGTTTTGCCCGTAAAATTACTCCGGCATTGTGACAATGAGAAGCTTGCCGTTTCCGGCAATTATTACAGTATTGACAAATGCCGCGACGAGGATAGCGTGCCCTCGGGCGAGAGTCTCAGTCTGTCCTCCGGCAGTGATAGAGAAGTCGGCATCAATGCTCATGAGGATGGTGAAACAGTCACGGGCGGAGAAATCAAGCGTCTTGCTTCCTGTGATGTCGGTTTTCTTCACGTTAAAGCAGCTGCAATTCACGAAAAGCTCGGTGTCGCCGGAAATTTCCGTAGGAGCAAGCTGTATATTCGGGTCTGCGGCATAGTTTATAGCGTCGCAAGCCTGGCTAATATGCAGCTCACGCAGCTTGCCGTTTTTGTCACGGCGGTTGTAGTCGAAAATTCGGTAAGTGATGTCAGAAGTCTGCTGAACCTCGATAAGCAAGTTTCCTGCGCCGATAGCATGAACAGTACCAGGCTCGATAAGGAAAATCTCGCCCACCTTCGTGTGGAAGCAGTTTACGACGTCAATCAGGCTTCCGTCTGCAATCATCGCCTTGTATTCGTCAAACGTGATGTCGCGGTTAAAGCCGGCATGAATTTGCGCATTAGGCTCAGCATCAACCACATACCACATTTCAGTCTTGCCGTGGCAGTTGTGCCGTAGCATAGCCATTTCCTCGCCGGGATGAACCTGAAAAGAAAGTTTGTCGCGAGTGTCAAGGATTTTTATGAGGATAGGAAACTCGTTTCCAAACTCATTGTAAACGTCTTTGCCAACTAATTTCTCGCCATATTTGTCGATTAGCTGCGACAAAAGGAGTCCGGAATCATCGCCGCCGATGACGGATGATTCATGCTCCTTAATGCCGGAGATTTCCCAACATTCGCCAATGTCGTTGCCGGGAAGAGTGATATTTTTGTATTCTGAGATTTTGTCGCCACCCCAGATTACGTTTTTTAGATAATAGTCAAACTTATATAGCGATGAAATCATTTTGGTGAATTATTCAGATAGTAGGGTTACAAATGCGCAGTCGAGCAATGCGTGATTTGTAGCGAGGTTCATATTTTCGTTGCCGTCAGCAAAATAGATGCTGATTTTGTGTCTGCCGGGTGCGAGATTTGCGTGGATAGGGTTAGTGATGCCCCAGTCGTTCCAGTTAGCGACGCCACGAGTAGGCATGACGAAAACGCCGAGGCGGTTGCCGTCAACGCTGACTGTGCGTATAGCGCACTTGTTTTCGGTGTTTACAGGACCGTTTCCGTTGGCATATCTGAGCGTGATGGCATAAGTGCCTTCAGTCTCAATGTCCACGTTCAGGTCAATGCAGTCGGTAGAGTGGTCAATTTCCACAAAGCCGTTGCCGTAATATCCTTCAAGAGCTTCTTTAGGCTGGTATGAAACTTCAGGTGAGAGAAGATTTACAGCCTCGCCTGGCATCTGGATAGCGATAGGCTTCACGGTGTTTCGCGGCTCAGAGGCGAAAGACTCAATTCCGTCAGTAGAAACGCCGATTACCTGGTATTCGCCGTCTTGCACTATGTCGAATTTAGTCTGGCGTGTGGTAGCGATGCGCTCGCCGTTGCGCAATACGATGTAGTGTGCGATGTATTCGATAGGGTTCCAGCGCAGCTCACCGTTTTCAATCCAAGTGATAGGCGTGAGTGGAGCCTTAGCGTTAGGCTGATTATTCACTTTCAGTGGGGCTATGTCGTTGTCAGCCATCACGATGTTGATGTCGTATTCGCCTTTTAGCTTCTTTGCGCTGATAGCAGCCACGTCTGTAGCCTTTCCGTTTATGGTGCAAGACTTAATTCTGTCGCCGTGACCTGAAACAGTGATGTTAAGTTTAGCGCCGCGATAAGGATAGCCCTTAAGCGTGCGTGTTCCTGCAAGAGCCTTAGGCACGAAAGGCTTGAAAGTCATTTGGTCTTCCTCGTAGTGAATGCCGAAGAGTATTCGGAAAGTCATGGCAAGGTTTCCGGAAAGACACCAGAGCATATTTGAGGAGTTCAGCTCTGTGTAAATGTCGCCGTTGTCGAGGTTGAAATTTTCTTTATTAGTGCAGAAGAGGGCGGCAGGGCGGAAAATAGAGCCGATAGCCTGCAATACGCCGTTTTCATTGCCCGCCTTTGCATTTGCGAGCGCCCAGTATGCGGCTACGAAAGGCCACAGGGCATTGTTGTGATATGAAGGCATATCGCTGATTTGCGGGTAGAAAATTGCAGCGCCGAAAGGCGTAGTAGGGTTGCTTTCCGTGATAGTTTTTGCGCGCTGATTGTCTGCCACGTCGTAAAGGATAGCGAGCGACTCACCCAGCGTTTCCGCTCTCGGGTTTATGATAGGGTAGTTTCTGCCATAATAATACATTGCGTAGTAACCCTTGTCCTCGAGCCATAGCTTGTCGTTGATGTTTTTCACGAGCTTGTCGTGAAGCGAGCCGTATTTTTCAGCACCTGCCTTGTCGCCAAGGATAGTTGCGATTTTGGCAGCCACGCCGATAGCAGTGGCATGCACTACGTTTGTGCCGATAGCTTCAGTGCCGTAAATGTCCACGGTCTGCATCCATTTGGGGTGGCTTTGCTCACGCCAGTCAATGAAAGATGTTTCGCCCTTTACGAGTCCGCGGTCGGTATTTACGGTGAGCAGGTCATCTTCGATAGAGCGGCAGATGATAGGGTATATATATTTGAGCCAATCCTTGTCGCCTGTCACTTTGTAAAGCTCGTATGCGGCAACAGCCCATATCATACGGTCTGAGCTGACAGGCCATGCGCCACCGGAGCCGGTGTCTTGTATTATTTTTCCCGCCTTGTTGACTTTTTTCATCAGTGAGATGCGAGAAGCCTCCGGCTGGAGGTATGCCATTGATAGAATGATAGAATAGCTCACGTCTCGCGTCCATACGCCCGCCCATTCCTTTCCGGTGCGGAGAGTAGTGTCAGGCTCAACGGCGTTTGCCATCTCGTCAAGAGCCATATTGTAAACGGCGGTGTGGAGCATGTTTGGAGTTGTAAGCTGTGGGTAGCTGCTGATGTCGTTTTTCAGGCTCCACTTTTTCTCGATAGGCATAAAGAAATGCGGACGAGCGGAATAATTAGAGATAAGGTGCTGCGCATCAGGTGCGTAAGCCTTAAATTCACCTTGAATAATGGAGTCGCCGACCCAGCGATAGGCATCAGTAGCCACGATGTTTTCCGCAGCCACGTTTTGCGCTACACAGCCGATTGCGCCGGCGAGCAAAATATGAGATAGTTTCATGTTATGAGATGTAATTAAAATATTTATGTGTAATTTGGTCTAATTTTCCGTCAAAGTTACGATTTTTTCCTGTAACTGCAAAATATTGATGCCGTTTGAATGACGGCATAAAAAAAATGTGTAGGTTTTTATGGCAATTTGTGGCAATTTAGACGTAAATTTTGCGTTTTTATGCCGTAAGTGGCGGTTATTCAAAAAATTTTCGTAAATTTGCACCAAAAAGCGACAAATGCCGCAGATATTTATTAATATGATATAAAATTATTATTAAAAATTCTGATTAACTGATGAAAGTAAAGGAAGTCATGGACGACCTCAGCCGTCGTTTCCCAAATGAGCCTGAATATCTCCAGGCGGTGGAAGAAGTATTGTCTTCTATAGAAGATGTGTATAACGAATATCCCGCGTTTGAAAAATATAATCTGATTGAACGCCTTTGCATTCCGGACCGCATTTTTACGTTCCGCGTGTCTTGGGTTGATGATTCAGGGCGTGTGCGCACAAATATGGCATACCGTGTGCAGCATAACAACGCTATCGGCCCTTACAAGGGCGGAATACGTTTCCATTCTTCTGTAAACCTTTCAATCCTTAAATTCCTCGCCTTTGAGCAGACTTTCAAAAACTCGCTCACTACCCTCGCAATGGGCGGTGCAAAAGGCGGTAGCGACTTTTCTCCTCGCGGAAAGAGCGACATGGAGATTATGCGCTTCTGCCAGGCTTATATCGCCGAGCTTTGGAGGCATATCGGTGCTGAAACCGACGTTCCTGCCGGTGATATCGGAGTAGGCGGACGTGAAGTGGGATATATGTTTGGATATTACAAGAAGATGGCGCGTGAGTTCACAGGTACATTTACCGGCAAAGGTCTCGACTTCGGCGGCTCGCTGGTGCGCCCGGAAGCTACCGGCTATGGCAACTGCTACTTCCTGCTGAATATGCTCGCTACAAAAGGCATTGACATCAAGGGCAAACGTGTGGCAATCTCCGGCTCAGGAAATGTAGCTACTTACACAGCTAAGAAACTGATGCAACTCGGTGCTGTTGTTGTCTCCATGAGCGATAGCGATGGCTCTATTTATGCGCCTGACGGACTGACACAGGAGCAATTCGACTTTATCTTCGACCTCAAGAACATTTATCGTGGACGTATACGCGAAGTCGTTGATGAATATCCCCAAATACAATATTTCCCGGGAAGCCGTCCTTGGAAGCACGTCAAGTGCGACATCGCAATGCCTTCTGCCACTCAAAACGAGATTGACGGCGACGATGCTCGCGCTCTTCTTGCACAGGGCGTGATTGCCGTGAGCGAGGGCGCTAACATGCCTTCTACGCCTGAGGCTGTCAAAGAATTTGTTGACGCTAAAATCCTTTACGCTCCGGGTAAGGCTGCTAATGCCGGTGGTGTGGCGACTTCAGGACTTGAAATGGCGCAAAATTCACAGAAACTGTCTTGGACTGCAGAGGAGGTCGATGAACGGCTCCGCAGGATTATGGCAGACATTCACGCACAGTGCGTGAAATTCGGCGACGAGGGCAACGGATATGTTAACTACGTCAAAGGTGCAAACGTGGCTGGATTTATGAAAGTCGCTCGCGCCATGATGTCGCAGGGCATCGTCTGATTACGATACGTCATATATATGTAATAATTTTTATGCAATGAAAATATGTTGTAAAACATGTTTTCATTGCTTTTTTTATATATTTTCGTGTTATTTTCAACAAAATTTAATTAATTTGTAAAATATTTTATTATTTAGTTGCATATCATACAAATTGTTTATAAATTTGCAGAAATTTAAATTTATAACATAAATACGCAACAATGAGAAAACTTAAACTAATCCTTGTTTCTATCCTTATGATTGCAGTCAATATGAGTGTATCGGCTGACAATTACATAAAGAGGGAATTTCGCGCTGTTTGGCTCACTACAGTATGGGCTTTGGACTGGCCTACTACTACCGGCACAAGCTCGTCTGTGGCTACATCACAGAAAAACGAGATTTGCGGTTACCTTGACGAATTTAAGAATGATGGGTTTAACGCTGTTTTCTTCCAGGTCCGCTCTATGTGCGACGCTATGTATAAGTCAAGCTACGAGCCTTGGTCAAGTTTCCTTACCGGTACCCGCGGTAGCACTCCTTCTTGGGACCCACTCGCATATGTGGTTGAAGAATGCCATAAACGCGGTTTGGAATGTCACGCTTGGGTCAACCCTTACCGTTGGTCTACAGGTACACAATGGAGCACTACTCAGGATAAACAGCTGCAAAATAACGGCTGGCTCATTTCTTACTCTAATTCCGACGGTGATATCACTATCCTCAATCCCGGTATTCCGGCTGCTCGACAGAGAATTGTTGATGTTTGTAAGGAAATCATTTCTAACTACGATGTCGACGGACTCGTTTTCGACGACTATTTCTATCCTAACAGCATCCCCGAATCTTCTTCTGCCGATGACTATTCTACATATAAAAACTCCGGCACAAGCCTTTCTTACGGCAACTGGCGACGTGAAAACATTAACCAGATGGTTCGTGACGTGTGGAACATGGTACAGACAACTAAGCCTTGGGTACGTTTCGGTATTTCTCCCGCCGGTGCTGCTTGCTCAAGCTCAAGCGTAGCTGCAAGCCATGGTGTGGAACCCCTTTCAAACTATTGCTCTGCAAGCGACTGGCAGTATAACCAAATCTATTCTGACCCTGTCCAGTGGCTCGAAGATGGTGTAATCGACTATATCTCTCCGCAGCTTTACTGGATTACTACTCACAGCACAAATCCTTTTGGACCTATGACCAAATGGTGGAGCAAGGTCGCTAAACAGTTTGGTAGACACCACTATGCAAGCCATTCGCTTTCTTTCCTCACTGCTAATTCTACCTCAAACTGGCAGGAAGTGGGTAAGCAGGTGCAATATTCTCGTGACTATACTGAAGACAACTGCCCCGGTGCAGTGATGTATAACACAAGACCTATCACCGGTAAAGGCGGTTATAGCACAGGTATCGGCTCTTGGCTTGGCACTAATAAATTCCAGGCTAAATCTCTACCTCCTGCATTGACGTGGAAAACCGCCGTTGACCCTGGTAGAGTCACTAACTTTAAAAAATCCGGCACTACGCTCTCTTGGTCTTCTCTTGGCACTAACGTTAGATACTCTGTATATGCAATCCCTACATATATCAAAAAGGATGCTGCACAGGCTACCGTTGCTACAGGTATCGATGCAAACTACCTGCTCGGAATAACTTACGGCACTACTTTCACCCTCTCTGACGGTATCGCTTCAGAATCTGACTACTATTACGCAGTTTGTCCGCTGGACCGATACAGCAACGAGTATGAACCTACATATAGCAATGAAAGCTACGTGCCTGCTACTAAAGTTTCACTCACTTCTCCTATTAATTCTGCCGTTGTAAAATCCCCGGCAACATTTAAGTGGTCTTCTGTTAGCGGTGCTACTTACAAACTTCAGATTAGCAAGTCTTCCTCTTTCGCTTCTGTTGATATTGAAAAAACAGGATTGACTACTAACAGCACGAGCGTGGACATCGTAAGCCTTGGAGAGTCTGCCACTTGCTACTGGCGCGTGATTACTTCTGAAACAGGTAAATACGACGTTACATCAGACGTCGCTACTTTCAAGACTTCAGAATTTGACTCCCTGACAGGACTTTCTCTCACTTCACCTGCTAATGGGACTACTGTGGCTGATGCTACAAACATCACATTTAAGTGGGCTACTGTCTCCGGTGCTACTTACAAGTTTGAACTTGCTAAAGATGCAGGTTTCAGCAATATTGTCACTTCTAAGTCCACTTCTTCCGCTTCAACTACCGTTGCAATGTCTTCACTCAGCTATAATACAAAATATTACTGGCGTGTGACTGCATCTAAGACCGGATATAAAGACACTACTACTTCTGCTTGGAATTTCAGCACTCCGAAACTCGACCCGGCTCCGGGTGTTACGCTCAAGTCGCCGGCTGTGGGTTCTGTGATTAACTCTGAATTTGTTGTTGAGTTCACCGCTGCAAATGTTGACAGCTATAAACTCGAATTTTCTCGCACTGAAGATTTCGCTTCTGTCGCAAAGACTGTCACTTCAGGATTTACTACCAGTGGTAACACCGTGAAATATTCTGTTAGCTCTTCAGACCTCGCAAGCGGTACATACTATTGGCGCGTTACTACTATCAAGTCCGGATACGTGCCTACTACATCTGATGTCTGGAACTTTGTCCTCGACATTTATGGAAATGAAGAGGGCTATGTTGTCAAGAAAGACCCTGCTGCATACAATGTGCCTTCGGCTTACTTGTTTGAGAACCTTTGGGTGCGCTCTGTCGACTCTGAGTTCAACAACATGCCAAGCCGTACAGACTGGGCTTACAACCGCGGAATGTGCGTGATTGACGGTATTATATATATCCCAGGACGTAGCGGGAACAGCTCTACTGCCGACTGCTACATCGACCGATACAATGCTGCTACCGGTGAGTTTATCGGACAGCTGGAACTTTCTACCGATGTCAAGGCTCAATTCTACCCTTGCAACGACGTCCTTAAAGACGCTGCCGGTAACCTCCTTACAAGCAACCTTACTATTAACCTGTCTACTGCACCGCTCGTTATCCACAAGATTGACAAGAGCACTGGAGACGCTACTCTCGTGGCTTCTGTCTCTCACTCTTCAGGCGCGCGTGTTGACCACTGCGCTCTCGTCGGAAATGTTGATACCGGCAATTTCTACATCCTCGCTGGTACTAAGTCAAGCACTGTCATCAAGTGGACTTACTCTTCCGGCAAACTGACCTCTACAAAGCAAATGTCTTACGAAGATTTCTGTCCGTCTTCCGCTTCTGAGGCGGGACTATCTTCCCGTGTTTATCCTAAAGACGACAACACATTCTTCGTTAACGCTACAATGATTCACCCTACGCTTTACGACTTCTCTACCGGTGAAATAGTTGATAGCTTTGACAGCAACAGCGCTGAAGCTCCGCTCGATGAATTTGCTACTGGCTTCGCTCACTTCACTATCGACGGTAACAATTTTGTCGCTTATTCTTACAATACTGTCTTTTCTGACGATGGATGGAACTACGACGGCGGACCTCATCAGATTGCTATCGCTTCTATCAACAGCAGCTGGTCGTTCTCATCCATTAAAGGTCTTTTCGTTGTGCCTGAGGCTGGTCTTGGCAACGAATACAGCTTCTATGGCGACGAACTCATCGACTATGAGTATGAATACAGCGAAGGTGGAAAAGTGTGCGGCGTTGTCCTTTACATCTACATCCCTAAGAACGGTCTTGCTGCATACCGATTTGCCGATGCAAAAGCCACAACTAAGGCTCTCGAATTTAATTCTGACAGCATGCAAGTGACCATTGGCAAAAATGCTGTATACGTTAATATGGCTGCCGATATTGAAATCTACACTATCTCAGGATTGAAAGTCGTTAATGCAGTTGATACTGATAAGGTTTCAATAGAAAATCTTGCAAAGGGCGTTTACGTTCTCAAGTGCAAGTCAGACTATGGAACTAAGGTGTTGAAATTCGTGAAATAAACTTCACCTAATATTCTGAACATTTCCCTCTACCAAATAAATCACTCACCCGCTCATAATGTCGGGTGAGTGATTTTGTTTTATCCTCACACTTTCCCTGATAAGGGATTAGTGAGAGTAACTGACAGTAAGGCTCGGTTTGCAGCCTGTTATTTGACTGTCACCTTTTTATTGCCTACTATGTAAAGACCCTGTGGAAGTGAATTGAGGTCTGAACGTTTGCCAATGCGGATGCCCTGCAGGTTATAAACATTGTCATTGTCAGACTCCTGGTTGATAAATACATTCTCCACACCCGCATCCTCAAATTTTACGTCAAAAGAGGTGTTTTTGGTAACTGTGAATAAGAAACTTTGTGAGTCCTCAGTCTTAGTTAGCTCTATTAATTCTTCCCCATGGCGAACCTCTGCCAATACGTCAGCGTCACAACTGAACTGTATCTCTGTGCTGCCGAGTACTGTGAAACTTTTCCAGTTTTCGTTTGACACCACCTTATCCTTGATTGTCATCGGATTTCCCATCTCGTCACCATCCACGTTAAAGGTTACTTGATATGTATCAGGTGTTGGGTTTAGGGCAAATGCTTTCACCACGTCACCATCGCTCGGAGTGAACTTCCAGTAGTTTCCGCCTTCTGTTTTTGGACCTACCTGTTCGTAATTAATCCATACCGACTGGTTGCCGTCGACTGTTTCCCCTGAGAGACTGAGCTTTAATTCTCCGTCATTAAACGGGATTATATTGTAGCCTTCAGCAACCTTGTATTCTTCCCAATCTGAGTTTGAAAGACCAAACGCATTGTCACACGCCTCTGAACCCTCAACATATAGCACAAATGAGTTTGGCAGGTCTTTTGCTGTCGTTTCAACATTCAGAATCATACCGTCTTCAAGCGTTATGAAATACGTTCCGGTTATGTCCGTCTCTTCGCCGTTTGACGTCTTCGTAAGCTTTGATACTTTGCCTATGGCGCTGTCGCTCACTGAGAATGTTGATGCGTTCGATTTAAATTCTATCACATTTTCGCCCGCATTTAGTGATATTGGGTCATACTGGAGCGTTGCGCATACATTGTCCGGGTTATCTACAATTACCGTTGCATACAGCGTCGGACGAAGTTGTATATCAACATACACTATGAAGTCCCGGCTTGGAAGGTCGATTGGGGTAAAATTGATGCTGCCGGTGAAGCCTTCCATACTTTGTTCCACTCCGTCAAATGAGTAGCCTTTTACCTCGTATTCGGGCTTAAAGGATATTGACACTTCATCGTATGCTTGACAACAAATCAATCCTGAATCGTGTCCGTTTTCCCTACCGTCTACTGTCACAGACTGAATGCAACTGTAGTCTATTTCTTCCGGAAGTTGGATTGTTATGTTGCATGGCATATCAGGATATTCTGTATCTACCACTATTGTCAAACCTTCTGAAAGGTTGATGCGGTTGGTCCACTCTACAGTGATAGGTTCGTCGTTAACTGTGATTTGGAAAATTTTCTTTGTACTTGTCGAAGTCAATATAAGCTCTCTTTCAATTTCCGGGTCAAATGCGAATGTACCTGAACCCGATACCAGCGGTAACACTTCGCCTGAACCACTAAACGTAGCTTTGACTTTATCAGCATCTCTAACTACCAGAACAAAACTACATATGCGGTTTAGTTCTTTCGTTGAAACGGTATAAATTTGACCATTATCGTCAGTAGAGTAGAAATACTTTGACAGGTAATAGTCATTCAGGCTGACGACATTGCCATCCTTGTCTGTTATGGATGTGATGGCGTAATTGCTGTTTGGACGTACCTCAAGCTGCGTGTAGAGACCAAACGTGAAAACGTTGTTGCCGGCTACAATTTCTTGTTTTTGAGACGAGATGTTGACTGTTACTGCATCTGGATTGTCTATCACAAGCGTGATGCTAATTTCTTCTTGAGCTGATGCAGTCATTGCTACAATCGTTGCAAATAATGCAACAATTACTAAGTAAATTCTTTTCATTTTCTGTACGGTGATTTTTTTGAATTAATAAATAGTTTGATTTTTCCCTGCTGCAAAGTTACAAAATCAAATACCCCCTTGTCAATACCTTTAATGTTTTTTAACAATTCAATCACCGCAATTCCAACTTAATGGCTCAAAAATACATATTTTCTTCCTTGCATTGAAATTTGTCCAGAAACATCACATAATTCAAACTTATTATCCAAATTTTGTGCAGAAAATTATAATTTCAAGGCGTTATCACCATATCCACAGGGATGTCGTGTGCATCTGGGCTGAAGTCTGGAATAAGCTGAAACGCATAGCAAATGCCGATTTTTAGTGCCGACGTGCGGCATAGAAGTCGGTCGTAATATCCCTTGCCACGACCTATGCGGTTCCCATGCCTGTCAAATGCAATTGCCGGGACAATTATCAGCTCTATTATTGATTTATCCGTAATTGCCTCGCCCACAGGCTCATAGATGTTGTATGCTCCGGGAATAACGGCATCCGGGGCATAGCGCAAGATTTCCAGCTCTTCGCCGGATACGCGAGGAAGGTAAAGGTCTTTGGTAGCGTGCCATCGGCGAAGCATTTCTGTAGTCGGCAGCTCGTCGGGCAGGGAATTGTAAAGTAAGATTTTTTGCGCATTGGCAAATGCCGGCAGTGACTCAAGCTGCTGAATGACAGACTGCTCGGCAGCCGCCTTATCAGCGTCTGTGAGCAGTCTTTTCTGTTCGCGGATATGTCTGCGTATGGCAGTTTTATCCATGATTGTTGATTTTTATTCGTCTGTTTCTTCGCCCATGATAGGATACTCCGTATTTCCCGCTTCTATCTCCTTTACAGCCGCTGTGATTGCGTTGTCGTCTACATTCACAATCTCGAAGTATGCCTGCATTCCCTTCGTGTCTCGCGCGATGAGTGCCTTAATCTGGCTCAGGATTAGCTTCTGTGAAAGGCGGATATAATACCAGCGTGGTGCAATCCCGTTTTGTCGCGCATAGTTGGCGAAAGAACGTATTAGCGTTTCATCGTCAGGAAGCAGTTTCAGCGGGTCTTCCATATCCTTGAGCTGCTCGCGGTTTAGGTCGCAATACTCAAAGGCGAAGCGGTTTAGGAGTCCTGCGTTGGCCACATTGAGGTAGTATGTCGTCACGCCTGTCGTGTCAAGGGGCACGAATATGTCTGGCGTAACGCCGCCACCGCCATACACCGTTCTTCCATGTGCTGTCGTATATCTGTCTTCTTTATTTTGGCGGATTGAGTCTGCCTCAAATGCCTCGCCATGATTATAGCGCTCTACGATATCGTTCTCGTAATTCTTCGCATCTGAATAGTCTTTCTGGATGCAACGCCCTGATGGTGTGTAGTATCTTGCGATGGTCAGGCGGATGGCGCTGCTGTCCGGAAGGTCTGCCTGACGTTGGATTAGTCCCTTCCCGAATGAACGGCGACCGAGTATCAGTCCGCGGTCATTATCCTGGATTGCTCCCGCAAAAATTTCACTTGAGCTCGCCGAGTATTCATCTTGCAGCACCACAATCTGTGCATGCTTAAATGAACCCGAGCCATCGGCAAAGTATGCCTTGTCGTTCTTGCCCCCTCGCCCTTTTTGAGCTACTATCAGCTGGCCGTCTTCCAAAAACTCGTTTGCCATCAGTACTGCCATTTCCATAAAGCCACCGGCATTGCCGCGTAGGTCTATGATAAACGCATCTGCTCCCTTTGAGGTGAGTTGTAGGAGAGCCGAGAAAAACTCATCGTATGTTGTTCGCCCAAAGCGCTTTACGCGGATATATCCTGTATGGTCGTTATACATATAGGCGGCATCAATCATCGATACCGGCACATCGCCGCGGATTACTTCAAATTCAAGAACCTCTTTGGCGGTATTTCGCCGTATTCCAAGGGTCACTCGAGTTCCCTTATCTCCCTTCAGCCGTTTTTGGACTCCCTCATTCGTAATGCCTATGCCGGCTACGTTTTCCCCGTCTACAGTCACGATGCGGTCGCCGGCTTGTAGTCCCACTTTCTCTGACGGACCTCCGGAAATTGCCTCGACTATCGTGATAGTGTCGTTGTTTATCATAAACTGTACGCCTATGCCGCTAAACGAGCCTTCAAGCTCATCGTTTACTCCCTGAAGCTCGCTTTTCGGGATATATACAGAGTGCGGGTCAAGGTTTGCCAGCAAGTCTGGCAAGGTCTGCTCCACAAGTGAGTCAAGGTCTACGTCTTCAACGTATTCATTGCCGATAAGGTTTAGTATTGCGCCCAGCTTTTGGTTTGCGGTGCTGACGCCCTCGTTTTTGTTTAGTGATGTGCCGAGCCAGATGCCGCCTGCGAATGCGAGTGCTATCACAAGGGGGAGAATGACGCGGTAGATGCCGTTTTTCTTATCCATTATTTTGAAAATATATCAGATTTCTGTTTCAAGATTTTCTATATGAACACATTCTATGCCTGCGCGGTTCAGTAGGTCTATTCCGTCACAGATGCGATATAGCTCGTTGAACACCACGCGGTGTATTCCTGCCTGGATTATCAGCTTTGCACATTCCACGCAGGGCGAGGCGGTGACATATAGCGTGGCTCCATCGCTGGAATTATTGCTCCGCGCAACTTTTGTTATTGCGTTAGCCTCGGCGTGGAGTACGTATGCCTTCGTGTGACCTTCCTCGTCTTCGCACACGTTTTCAAACCCCGATGGCGTGCCGTTATATCCATCGGAAATTATCATGCTGTCTTTAACGATGATTGCACCAACTTTCCTACGCACACAATATGAGTTTTCAGCCCAGATGCGTGCCATCCTAAGGTATCTGCGGTCCAGTAGTGCTTGTTTTTCTGCTTGTTCCATATTGGATGTGATATATCGTTGATTAATACCAGGTTACACCATTTGATGTTGATGAACGCTTGTCATATTTCAGGTCGCTCAGTAGTGAAGACTTCACGGCGATGCTGAAGTTATAAGACTTGTAAGGCCCTACGGGCACAAAACTTGCGCGCATTGCAAAGCAGTGTAAGTCTCGGGAAATATTGCAGTTCATGTACGCAATTTTGTGGGTGTCGAAATTGTAGCTCGCAGAAAAACTGAACGCCCAGTTTTTCGTAGGTCTGATGTTGCCGGAAAAACTAAGGTTTTGCGTGATTTTGCCCTTGTACTCCATTTTCTGCTTGTCAAATTCGCCATAGCTGTAGTTTACGGAATAGTTTACGGACAGACTCCATGGAACTGTCCACTTCATGTATCCGTCGCCGTCCATGTCCAGCGCATCTTCATCTTTCTTGTTCCTGCCCTGTCCGAGCTGGGAGCCGGCCTGTTCGTCTCCTTCCGCCGGTGGCGTATTCTGGTTTTGATTCTTGTTTTTGTCGCTATCTTTCTTGTTGCTGTCGCTTTTGCGCTTAAATGTCTCGTTGTTAAAGGTATAGGAAAACGACGTGCCTGTGCTGGATAGTCGTCCTAACCCTTTCCCACATTTCCAGCGTGGAATATTTACGCGCACAGGATTGCCGTATTCGTTTAGTTGATAGGTATATACGTCCCATGTCGCTGCAAGGTTGAGGTTAAAGCTTTTTGTAAGTCGAAGCAGGAGAGATGTGTTAATATTGCTCCAGTTCAGGGAGTCCGCAGCAAAGTTATAGCTTTGCGACACTGTGAAATTCTCGATAAGCGATATTTTCTTCTCGCCAATGGAGTCATTTTCAGATTTTACCTTCATCTCCACGTTATTGGCGATGGAAACGGATACCATACCCGTCTTTCCCTCGCCCGGCACTCCGTATAGCGAGTTTGGAAAGAGTGAATACTTGCGCGTCTGCTGCTTGCCGTTTGAGTCTGTGTAGTTATACTGCCCGTAATATCCAAAGAACGAAGAACTGAAGTCCGGAGAGCCGCTGAATGAAATTGTAGGCGTGATTACGTGGCGTATCATCTTCACCTTGTCTCCAAGAAAGGGTAGGGGCTTGAAAAAGCCGTATATCTTTGTGTCTAAAGATAGTGCTGCGCTGAAATCCCACACATTGTAGAAGCTATAGCTGGTGTCGCAGATTTCTGCAGAGGCATTCGGGTCCCATGAGCGGCGAACTTTCCGGGTATACATGCGGTCTGTGACTGAGACAGACGGTGTGAGATTTAGGTATTTGAAAATATTGAAGGTGGCGGAGATAGGGATGCTGTGTTTCATCGCATTTCGCCAGTCTTTTATCAGGCTTTTCTGGAAAAATTCGTCTTGCTTGGCTGTGAGTGAGTTTTGAAGCTGTCCCGAGTATGAAAGACGGATTTTTTCATACCATTTTTCGTCACCCACCGCCTTTTTGCGTTTGAATGGATATGTCTGAGACATGGTCAGCGTAACGTTTGGAAACGACACTGTGAGCGTTGAGTCTTGAGTGCGCTGGGCTATATTCATGTTTGTGGACAGCGACCACTTGCTTTGTGGAAAGCGGTAGGTGAGGTTTATGGTTGAGCTCTTTGTGCTTTCTGTGAAGTTATTGTTGTAATAGCTGTTTAGGTCGTTTCGAGAATAGCCGCTGGTCATGTAGTTTACGCTTGCTGACAGGGTCATGTTTGGGTTCGCCTTAGAGTCTTGAGAGTGAGACCACATTACCTGGAAATTCTTTTGCTTGGAATAGTCTGCCTGACCTTTATCCCCCGTGATGGTGGTGAGGAAGCTGATATCGAAACTGCCGGAATATTTATATCTCTTTGCATAGCTGGAGTTCGCTTTTAGTCCCCATGACCCTTTGGTGTATATTTCACCGGTGAGTGACAGGTCCATATAGTCGCTGATTGCAAAGTAGTAGCCCCCGTCGCGTAGGTAGAACCCTCGGTTGTAGTCGTCGCCGAATGTCGGCACGATTACGCCGGAGGAATATTTGTCGGAGAAGGGGAAATAGCCGAAAGGAACCGCTATTGGAAGTGGAAGCCCCGCGAGGACAAGGTAAGCCGGACCAGTCACTACGTTGCTTTTAGGCTTTACCTTTGCGGTGGTGAGCTGGAAATAAAAGTGAGGGCAGTCGTGCTTGTCGCAAGTGGTATATCGCCCGTTTTTCATGTAGTAATAGTCATCAGGAGTCTTTTTGGTATAGCCTCCGGTGAGATATCCCTCTCCCTGCTGAGTGATTACGTCTGTGATGAATGCGCGCTCCGTCTTGAAGTTGTAGCTCATGGTCTTTGTCTCGTATGTTGAGCCGCCCTGCTCAAACACCGGAGTGCCCTGAAGCTCCCCGATAGAGTCTGGTACTCCGAAAGCATAGACTGTCTTCTTGTCCATGTCCACCTCTATCTGAGCCGCATTTAGCTTTAGGTCACCATAGTCCACTTTGCCATCTCCATATATCACCGCCTTATTGCGTCCGAAAAGCATCAGCGAGTCATTGGCATTTATTTTTATAACGTTGTCTATGTCAACTTTCTCGCGCCGAACTCTTGACTTGGGCTTTATTGTGTCACGACGGACTACGATAGAGTCTATTTCAATTTTATTTTCATTGTCAATTACCCGGCTCGTGCTGTCATTTGTGGTCGTGGCTGACAATATGCTATCCGCTATTTCATCCGTTGAAACTGTGTCCGCTGGTATAGCAAGCGACGACTCCGGGTCGCTCGGAGATATGCCGGCACCCTGCAAACAAAACGCTATTGCGCTGATGCAGAAGAAGATAAATAGGATTATATAGTGTTGAGAACTTCTCAATGTAATATCATTTTTCGTTTCAAACTGCAAATTTACACAAAAAGAGCGAAAACTGAAAGTGTTAGCGATTATTTAACAAAAAATGATGAAATTTTCAGGATGT
>CALYOL010000018.1 GCA_945231345.1 uncultured Porphyromonadaceae bacterium | reverse complement strand
ACCTATACCCATCGGTCATATCTGCCACAACCCGGAGCAAATGCAAGCCGCCTACGATATGGGACGCGACCACGGAGAAAAATACCTTGAAAAAATTCGCAATTTCTGGAAATAAGAGCCTGTTTCATAAATAGGCACAAAAGAAAAATGCCTCAAAATGCACTGATTCTGAGACATTTACCATTTGTGTAGCGAATTCGGGATTCGAACCCGAGTTTCCGCCGTGAGAGGGCGGCGTGCTAGGCCTCTACACTAAATCGCCTTGCTTTCTTTTGCGGTGCAAAGGTAATAATAATTTTTGAAATACAACAAATATTGCTGCAATTTTTTTTGAAAATATTGAAAAAGAGGGCGAAAAACGGGATGTGTGACTGTTTTGTAGCAGAAATGGCGGTTATATCGTGGAAAATGTGTAACTTTGCAAAGTTTTTAGGAAAATTAAGAAAAATTTAATTATTCGGCATGTGCCGAATTAAGGTAAAAAGACGTATTTATGAATTTTACAGGTACAATTGATTTTCACCCGAAATCGCTGTCTGCGCTCCGTGGGTATAATATGGAGAAGTTTAAGGCAGACTTTGTTTCAGGAATTGTAGTAGGCATTGTTGCGTTGCCGCTTGCAATCGCATTTGGAATCGCGTCTGGCGTGAGCCCTACAATCGGTCTTATCACAGCAATCATCGGTGGTTTTATGGTCTCTGCTCTTGGAGGCAACTCAGTGCAGATAGGTGGTCCGACAGGAGCATTTATCGTGATAGTGTATAATATTATCGCACAATTTGGGCTGACGGGTCTTGCTATCGCTACGTTTATGGCTGGTCTTATCCTGGTGATGATGGGACTGTTCAGGCTTGGAACGGTGATAAAGTTTATACCTTATCCGATTGTGGTAGGTTTTACAGCGGGTATTGCGCTAACTATTTTCTCTACTCAGATGAACGACTTTTTCGGTCTCGGACTGAAGGATGTGCCGGGAGAATTTATTCCAAAGTGGGGGATGTATCTGAGCAATATGGCAAATATTGATTGGTACACGCTGCTTGTAGGCGTTGTTTCGCTGGCAATTATCATAGTTACTCCAAAAATATCGCAGAAACTGCCGGGAGCGCTTATCTCAATTATTATAGTGACTGCAGCCACCTATATTATATCATATTTTTGTCCCTCTCTTACTGTTGAGACTATTGGCGCACGCTTTGGCGACATGAAGACGGATATCCCCATGCCACATGGATTTGAGTTGGATATGACTACCATAAACCTGTTGCTTCCCTCAGCATTCACCATTGCAGTCCTTGGCGCAATCGAGTCGCTGCTTTCCGCAACGGTGGCAGACGGTGTCACCGGTAGTCGTACAAACAGCAATACCGAGCTTATCGGGCAGGGTATTGCAAATATTACAGTGCCTCTGTTTGGCGGAATACCTGTAACGGGTGCTATTGCTCGTACAATGACCAATATTACAAATGGCGGACGTACACCTGTAGCGGGCGTAATTCACGCTATTGTGTTATTGCTGATATTCCTTTTCCTAATGCCGCTCATTAACCTTGTTCCGATGGCGTGCCTTGCGGCGGTGCTGATTGTGGTGTCATACAATATGAGTGGCTGGCGAACGGTAGTTGGCATTTTCAAGTCACCGAAGAGCGACGTGTCGGTTTTGCTTGTAACATTCTTCCTCACGGTGATATTCGACCTGACTATCGCCATAGAGATAGGCTTGCTCCTTGCGATAGTGCTGTTCTTGCGTCGTGTGATGGAAAATTCAGAAATAAAGGTATACAGTGAGCAGCTTGACGTGGCAGAAGGCACAGACCTTTCAAACCATGAGGTGCTGACTGTGGAGAAGGGAGTGTCTGTCTATGAAATTGACGGTCCATTTTTCTTTGGCATCGCCACAAAGTTTGATGAGATGATGCGCAGCACGCTTCATGAAAAGCCGGTAGTGCGTATTATCCGTATGCGAAAAGTGCCGTTTATCGATTCTACAGCAATCCACAACCTTGAAATCCTTATTCGCTCATCTCATGACGAGGGAATAGACATAGTGCTTTCAGGAGTAAATCCTAAAGTTCACGCCGCGTTGGAGCATGCCAACATAAAGTCACTTCTGGGCGAGGAATACATTTGCGACCATATCACGAAGGCAGTAGCCATCGCAAATAAGATTGCAATCCAAAAAGCAAAATAAAGCGTAAGACTCTGATAAGAAATTATTACCAAAAATTGGAGAAAAGCGACAATTATCAATACCATTTCTTGGTAATAATTAGTATTTATTACGACAAATTTCACAAAATGCCGAAAAAATATGCTGTAAAGCAAAAAAAAATTGAAAAAAATTTTGTCAGTAAAAAATAAAGCCTTACCTTTGCAGTGTTTTTGAAACTCAAATTATTGTTTTATTATTTAATCTTTAAAGAAAATGAAAAAGTTAGTTTTATCTCTCGCTGTTCTCGCAGGTATGACAATGGTTGCTTGCGGTTCTTCTGAAAACAATGCTGAAAATGCAGATTCTGCAGCTGTTGAGGCTCCTGTAGAAGCAGTAGAAGCTGCTGCACCTTGCTGCGGTGGTGACTCTGATTCAGTTGCTGTTGAAGCTGCACCTGCTGCTGAAGAAGCTGCTGCTCCTGCTGAAGAAGCAAAGTAATTTACAGCGAACAAAATTAAACAGCACGTATAAAGAACCATTCGCCATGAGGTGGATGGTTCCTTTTTTTATTATAACCAAAATTTAATATTTATTATGCCGAAGAAATGCGAAAAAATGGGTAAATTTGCGGAGAGAAAAAAGCAATCGAAGCAAATCGAGAAAATTATGAGAATATATCAGCTATTAGCACTGTTGTTAATCCCATTTACAGTAGTGGCGGAAGGAGAAGTAAACTATATGCCACAAATCCATGGTGTTTTTCGCGGGAAGTATGAGATGGAGACGGAAGAGAGCGTGAGCCGCTTTCAGGTTCGCAATGCAAGACTTTCAGTCAGCGGTGAGCTTGCTCCGATAATAGACTATTTCATACAGTTTGATGCGTGCGAGAAAGGGAAGATGAGATTTCTTGATGCATGGTGCCGGATGGATTTGTCGAACGAGTTTAAGATACAGGTAGGACAGTTTCGCAAGCCGTTTGGTGTAGATGCATTCCGCAATCCGGCAAACCAATATTTTGCAAACCGCTCATTCCTTGCAAAGCAGGTAGGGAATGTAAGGGGTGACGGTCTTAAGCTCGTTTATCAGAGCAATAAATCGCCGCTGATAGTGGAAGGCGGGGTTTTTAACGCCAAGACAGTAGATGACCAGGAGAGTTTTACGGGAGGGCTTTCTTTTGCGGCTCGTGCGCTATATACTCTGAACAATACGACTTTTGTTGTAGGATGGCAAACGATGAAGCCGGAGGTTGCGCGGCTTAACATGATAGATGCCGCCATTCAGTGGGACTATGAGCGGTGGCACGTGGAGGCGGAATATATGGCGAAGCATTATCGCCACTTGTCTCACCCTACATGCCATGCGTATAATGCTTTTGCTGTGTATAAAATGCCGGCAAAGATAGGGGTGTTTAATCAGGTGTCATTCCTCGGGCGATTTGATGGAATGACAGACCACTCAAACGGAATAGGCAATGACGATGATTTTCTGCCAGTTACGGATGTTGCCCGCAATCGAGCGACCGTTGGCTCCACTTTTACATACAAGTATAAAGACATTCACGCTGATATCCGCCTAAATTACGAAAAATATTTCTATCACTCAGACTATACTCCAACAGAGGGAAATCGCGACAAGATAGTTGCGGAGTTGGTGGTGAAATTTTAAGTTACATAAAGAGTTATCAGTGTTAATACATGTTAATTTTCAAAAATATTTAATTTCTTTGCAACCTAATGGTGTTTGATTGCGTCAAAGAGATAAAAACAACGAAAAATTAACTAATAAAATACTGATAAACTCATGAAAGCAATTTATTTACCGCTCGTAGCCCTCGTTGGTCTGACTTCCTGCATGGGCGACATAAGAGTAAGCGACACAGAAAATGTAGACGTTAAGGCAATTACAGCCGAAATTTCAAAAGAACTGAAAGAAGAACTCGCAGACATCTCGTTTGCAGACACTATCTATGCCACAAATTATGCGGATAACGACACTGTGGTGGTGGGTAACGATACAATTATCCATGCCGGAAAAGTGACACGCGACATTACCGGGGTAGCAGTCGTAAAAGTTGAAGTGCCAAGTGTAAATGTAACAATTGACCCAAATGCGGGTATTGCAGAGGCGCAGCAGCGTCAGCAAAGGACACTGATAAACATACTGGGACTTGTAGTTCCAGCAGCGACAATAGCCATAGTTGCGATAATACTCTGTGTATTTCTCTACAAGCGTATGCGTAGTCGTCACAGCCTGATAGAAAGGGCGATAGAAAACGGATATCAACTCCCGGATGCGTTTTATGGCGACAATTCAACAGTGCAGCCATCAGGCGAGCAACAACAGCCGGGACAATACGGCACTATTCCGCCTCTTCCGGGGGAAGTACGCATGAGAGATAGTGGACTGAAATACTGTCTGATAGGTGTGGGAATGATAATTATCTTCTCGGTATGGGGCTCAGAAGAACTGGCAGTGATTGGTGTCATTCCATTGCTGATAGGACTTGGAAAGCTGCTGACATACTTCAAGATAATCAAATAGGAACAAGTAGACGCTAATCTTCCGATTTAAAGGCAATTCAAAACCTCAATGTTAGGCAAAGCGCAAGAACTGATACTTATTGCCCGGTGCATCGCAACCGACGACCGCGATGCATTCGGGCAGTTGGTGGTGGCATATGAAGAACCGCTCCGTCGTTTTGTCATGAACATTACCCGCGGAGATGCGTCACTGACAGATGATATAGCACAGGAAACGTTTCTGAAGGCATACCTTGCCATCCGTTCATTTAAGGGCATAGCGTCGTTTAAGACATGGCTTTTCCGTATCGCATACAATGAGTTTGTCAGCTATAAGCGGCGATACGACGAAACGTCAGATATTGATGATATGCAGCCCGTATGTGGCTCAGACACAGTGGCACAGAGTGATGCGAAGATGGACCTTCAAGTTTGCCTGAATGCGCTTAACGATGCCGAGAGAACAATAGTCCACCTTTTTTACATCGAGGACTTGCCTATCAAGAAAGTTTGCGCCATCACAGGTCATCCAGAGGGAACGGTAAAAAGTTATTTGAGTCGCGCGAGAGCCAAAATGGCGGCAGCGCTAAAAAGTTAAAAAAAATATTGGTCATGAAACGAAGTGAAGAAGATATAAAATTAGCAGAAAAACTAAAGAACTCTGCTCCACAAGCTCCGGAAAACGAATGGTTTGTGAGAAAAGTAATGAACAGACTTCCACAGAAGCGTCGTCCGGTGTATTCTCGTGCAGAGGTGCTTACGCTCGTTCTTTCAGCAATATTGCTGTTAGTTGGGTGGTGCATGCAGATAAGCCACATGCTTACTTCGCCAGTTATCACGTCGCTTGACCTATTGTATAGCGGAGTGCTCTTTATCTCGTCTCTCGCATTCATGGGTTATGTAGCATATCCGATGCTTAAGCGAGTGTGAGTCTTGTTTATTAAAAAAAAATAGATTAACTTTGCAGTATTATGGCAAATGTGATAGCAATAATACTGGCTGGAGGAAAGGGAACGCGCTGCAGTAGTGACATACCGAAGCAATATGTCTATGTTGCAGGGCGTCCAGTAGTGATGTGGAGCATAGAAGCATTCCGCAAAGCAATACCGGGAGTGCAGACAGTAATGGTGATAAATCCGGAGACGACGGAGATATGGGCGGAACTGTGCAGAAAACACGAATTTGAGTCGCCAAAGCTCGTGCCTGGAGGTGCAACTCGCTGGCAATCAGTGAAAAATGCGATAGACGCTATAGTGGCAGAGCCTGACGACATAATCCTTGTACATGATGGTGCGCGTCCTGTGATAGACAGTGCAACGATACTGGCGGTGAAGGAGATGGCGGAAAAATGCGACGGTGCTATCCCGACAGTCCCGGTCACAGACTCGCTGAGAATGATGACGGGAGAGGAGAGCAGCGTGGCGGTTGAGCGAAGCCAATACCGAGCAGTACAGACGCCACAGGGTTTCCGTCATTCTATTCTATCACAGGCATATAGCCTGCCGTTTTCGCCTGCATTTACCGATGATGCGTCAGTGGTGGAGGCAGCGGGATATACAGAATTGCGACTTGTGGAAGGCAATCCAAAAAATATAAAACTCACTTTTGCAGGAGATATAGCGACAGTAGAAAATTCGCTCAAGAACGCCCAATGGATTCACTTAGAAAAATAGACATAAAATACCTAAAAGGCGTAGGTCCTAAACGAGCGGAGCTGTTTGCGAAAGAATTGAATATCCGGACATTTTACGACCTTCTTCATCATTTTCCCACACATTATATCGACCGGTCGCAGATATACAAAATCAGTGAGATAAACGGAGATATGCCGTATATCCAGCTGCGAGGGAGATTTATATCGTTTAACACGATAGGCGAGGGTGCGAAAATGCGTCTTATCGGAGCATTTAGCGACGGAACAGGCATAATAGAAATAGTATGGTTTAACAGCATTCGGAAGCTGAAAGACGCATATGTACCTGGCAACGAGTATATACTGTTCGGGAAGCCGACATCGTTTAACGGGCGATGGAATATCGTTCATCCGGAGGTTGACAATGTGGCATCGGTGTCAGCGACACAGGGATTGCGTGGAATTTATCCACTGACGGAAAAACTGCGTAACAAGGGAGTCACTTCGAGGACATTTTTCACTCTAATCCAAACGGCACTCTCCGGGATAAAGAATTTCCGCGAGACACTGCCGCAAGAAGTGCTGGATAATCTCAGGCTCATGCCAATCGCTCAAGCTATTCAAAACATACATTGTCCGGCGAATAATGATGCACTGCAGAAAGCACGGTTCAGATTTAAGTTTGAGGAGCTATTTTACTTGCAGCTAAATATTCGGCGCTATAGCAAAAAGCGGAATGCGAGCGTTCAGGGATTTAGGTTCACGCATATAGGAAATTACTTTAACACGTTTTATCACAATCAGTTGCCATTTCCTCTGACAGGGGCACAAAAGCGAGTGATAAAGGAAATACGGGCAGATATGGGCTCCGGCAGGCAGATGAACCGCCTGCTGCAGGGCGATGTAGGCAGCGGAAAAACACTGGTTGCGCTGCTTTGTATGCTAATAGCCTTGGATAACAATGTCCAGGCATGTCTGATGGCACCCACAGAAATCCTTGCGACTCAGCATTTTCAGACAATATCAGAGCTTGCCGCGCCGATAGGCATAAATGTAAAGCTATTAACCGGCTCTACTCCCAAAAAGCAGCGAGACCTAATAAATCAGCAACTTACAGAGGGAAGCCTGCATATCCTGATAGGCACGCATGCTGTGATTGAGGATAACGTGGTATTCAAGAACCTGGGTTTTTGCGTGATAGACGAGCAGCACCGATTTGGAGTGGTGCAGCGCGCAAAACTGTGGAAGAAAAATAATATTCCGCCTCATATCCTGGTGATGACAGCCACGCCAATACCCCGAACACTTGCTATGACCGTATATGGCGACCTTGATGTGTCAGTGATAGACGAGATGCCCCCTGGACGACAACCGGTGACGACTCTGTTACGCTACGAGGAACAGCGATTTCGTGTATATCAGGCTATAGGGCAGCGACTTAAGCAGGGACGTCAGGTGTATATAGTATATCCGTTGATTGCGGAAAACGAAAAGCTTGACCTGAAGTGCCTTGAGGAGGGTTATGAGACAATCCGCGAGACATTTTACGACTACAAGGTAGCGTATGTTCACGGAAAGATGAAGCCAGCCGAGAAAGACTATCAGATGCAGCTATTTGCGAGTGGGGAGGCACAGATACTTGTTGCAACGACGGTGATAGAGGTAGGCGTAAACGTACCGAATGCGACAGTGATGGTGATAGAGAATGCGGAACGTTTCGGACTGTCCCAACTTCACCAGCTGCGCGGTAGAGTAGGGCGCGGAGGGGGCGAGAGCTTCTGCATACTGATGTCCAAGCCGAATATATCAAAAATCACTCGTCAGCGTCTGGAGATAATGACGAGCACGACAGATGGCTTTATCGTAGCGGAGGCCGACCTGAAAATGCGAGGACCCGGCGATATAGAGGGGACGATGCAGAGTGGAATAGCGTTTGACCTGAAAATAGCCAATCTGGCGCAAGACGGGCAGATAGTGCAACTGGCACATAATCAGGCAGAGTCAATCCTTGATGCGGACCCGAGCCTTTCAGAGCCGGGGCATAAGATACTTGCAGAAAACCTTACGATGCTATTTGACCACAAGATAGACTTATCCCGAATTAGTTAAGGTTTTGTTTCATAATAAATGTTAAAAGTCTTGACAATGGGTGTGTATAAGTATTATCTTTGCAGAAGAATAGAAAAACAAAAGGTATGAATGTTCGTTTTAATGTAAAGAATGTGCAGAATTTAAGCTAAATGAAGACAGTGGGAAAAATATTACGCATAATGCTGAGTATACCGGCAATACTTGTAGGACTTGTATTGCTGGTATTGGCATTGTTTTATGTTCCACCAATTCAGGACTTAGTGATAGGGAAAGTGCTTGAGAGTGTGAATGAACCGGGAGAATTTGAGGTTAAAGCCGATAAGGTGCGAATAAGTTTCCCGACGACTCTAACTGCGGAAAATCTTGTGCTCATACAAAAGGGTGATACAACGGTAACTGTGGGTAGCGCAAAGATTGAGACCGAAGTGTTACCGCTGTTTATGCTTGATGTGAGCGCAGACAGCATAGTGGCGGAAAATGTACATTACCGCTCAGGCAATCAGGATTCGCTTATGATGATTGACGCGAAAGTCAAAAGTGCGAAAATACGCCAGGCAAATATAAACCTGAACAATATGGCGATAAACGCAGAAAAGACAGACGTATCCGGTGGCAAAATATTTCTCTCCCTTAAAAATGATACAACCACAGTTGCTGCGACAGATACAGCTTCAGAGCCGACGCAGATGAAAATCAGGTTGTCGCAATTTCGCTTGCATGAAATAAATGCGGCATTGGTGATAGAAAACGTGGCGGATTCCATACTTTGCGACCTTGGCGATGCAACGCTTAAAGGAGGCAAAATAGACCTTGCAAAGCAGAGCGTGAATGTGGATAAAGTAGAAATTGACAGTCTTTCCGCAAAATTTCTTTACCCAATTGAGACAGTGGCAACAGAAAAGGCAGACACCACCCAGAGCCTGCCATGGGACGTGAAAATAGGCGAAATCAGCATATCCAATTCAGATGCCACATACGCAATGAGCGGGGCAGTGCCACAAGAAGGACTGGATTTTAACTATTTGTCGCTCAATGAAATAGGGATAAATATCCAAAATCTTCACAATCGAGGAGCCGAAATCTCAATTCCGACAATGAAAATTGATGCGATAGAGAGGAGTGGAGTTTCCCTGCATGCATCCGGAGGCATGAGCATGGACAGTGTGAGCCTCAACATTGACAGCCTGAATATTGGCACATCGTTCTCAAGAATTTGCGTCAATGGGCAAGTAGGCATGGGGGATTTTGCATCAGATACCAGTCTGCCACTCAACCTTGATGCGACGGCAACGATAGCAAAAGTAGACTTGAAGAAGATATTCCCGTCAATGGCAGCCACAATAGCATCATTACCGGCATATAGCGAGCCAACAGCGGGCGTGTCAATCCACGGCACAACCGGCAAGGCTGTGATAGACGAAATAATGGTGTCACTTCCCGGACATGCAGAAATCAATGCCAGCGGAAGTATCGCATATCCACTTGATGCAGACAAGATAACAGGAAAACTTAACATTGACGGATATGTCAGAAATTCCGAGGCAATAAAGGGAGCGCTGCTTGCAGCAGAAACGGCGGCTGTAATCTCAGTGCCAGACATTACGCTCGCCGGAAAGGTGGATATGAATAAAGGCAAGTATTCCGGCAATATCACAGGAGTTACCGCCACAGGCGATATTGCCATAGAAGCCGGCATAGACGGAAAGCAAGATAAGTATTCCGGAGACATAGCCCTGAGCACATTCCCCGTACAGGAATTTCTTCCCACAGCGGGTCTGCGGGACGTGACAGCACATATAACGGCGAATGCCGACGGAATAGACCCGTTTGACGTGAAAACGACAATGAGCGCAGAGGTGAATATTGACCGATTGACATATAATAACCGCTTATATACCAACCTGTTGCTTGGTGCACTTGTTTCCGGTGGCAATATTGACCTGAACTTCACCTCGCTTAACCATGATGCAGACCTAACGCTAAACCTGTCGGGAGTGATTTCACCTCAGCCCTATGATTTTGACTATTCAGCGGATATACGCAACCTAAACCTCAAGGCACTTGAATTGACAGAAACAGAGGGGAATATCATAGCTGCAATGGCAGGACATGCGACACTGTTGCCTGACTCAAACCTCATAGACGCAGATATAGTGTTCAGTAGCCTGAAATGCTCAATACTGCCATCAACGAATATCAATACAACCGATATTAACGCCACACTTCACAGCAACGACTCAGCACTCGCAATAACCCTTGACAATCGCGACCTGAAGATAAAACTAAACTCTCCACTTTCGCTCAATTCGTTTACTGAGCGGCTATTTGCGACCGTAGATACTCTAAACAATCACATAGAGCGTCAGCGCACAGATATAGAGTCACTTCAAAAAACGATGCCTCAGTTTACACTCGACGTGACCGCAAAGCGAGATAACCTTATCACGAGCTATCTTACGGGCAACAATCTGAAGTACAATTCCTTTGACTTCAATATCTCCAACGATTCACTCTTAGCCGTAGATGGAAGTCTGCTCGGACTTTCAGGAGAAGGTTTTGCAGTAGATACGGCAAAAATAATGCTACGCCGACATGGGAAATACCTTACAATGAAGGCAAACCTTGACAGCAAGCCCGGCACGATGGATGAATGGGCACATGTGGAGGTTAACGGCTTTGTAGCAGACTCAAAATTCGGGCTATTCATGCGCCAGTCTAATATTGACAATAAAATCGGTTACCGCTTTGGTACAATGGCAAACCTGCAAGACTCAGTGCTCAGTGTCAGCTTTGTGCCATATAATCCGGTCATTGCGTATAAAGAGTGGACAATCAACGACGGCAACCTTGTGGCATTTGACTTTGCACGCAAACACCTTGACGCAGACCTGCTAATGAAGTCTGACGAGAGCTTAATTCACCTATACACAGAGCTGACAGACACACTGTTGGAGCGCGAAGACCTAAAACTGAAGATAGAAAATATCAAAATAGCCGACTGGATAGCCCTAAATCCATACGCACCGAAAATAAAGGGAGACCTTTTTGCAGACCTCACAGTAAGGTATGGCGAAAAACTTGAGGGGTGCTGCAAGGCATCAATACGCGAGTTCTATTATGGCAAGCAGCGCGTAGGCACATTTGACTGCGATATTGATGTGGCTACAGACCGTAGAGGCAGACTTGAGTCGACAGCAATGATGGACATAGACGGCAAGCGTGCGATGACAGCGTATGGATACATAGCGGACTCCACAGCCGTAGTGCCATTCCTTGCAGATTTTGAGCTTAGCCACTTCCCGCTGAAGGTTATAAATCCATTCTTGCCCCCCAAGACTGCAAAACTCACCGGAGAAATGAATGGACAGATGGACGTGACAGGTAGCGTGACCGAACCAAAGTTTAACGGCTATCTTCGCTTTGACTCCACCGAGCTGTATGTTAATATGATAGGCACGAGCTTTAAGTTTGACAACAGAAATATCCCAATAGACAGCAACGTGGTATATTTTGACAAATTTGCGATTAAAGCCATAAACGAAAATCCTCTGACAATAGACGGAAACGTAAATATGCGCAATATCTTCAATCCGAAAATAGACCTGACTATGCTGGCAAACAATATGCAGGTGGTGAACTCCAACCGTGCATCAAAGGGTGCGGAAGTTTATGGCAAGGCGTTTATAGACCTTAACTCATACGTCAAAGGCGACCTTGAGCGACTTAATGTCAAAGCAGACCTCACACTCCTGCCACAGACAAATGTGACATACGTCATGACCGATGCACAAAGCACGATAGAGGCTCGGCAGAAGTCTGATATGGTGAAGTTTGTAAATCTTAATGATACTACATCCATAGCAGAGCCGGAGGAGGAGCCTGTTATGGCTCTTGACCTCTCCGCATCGCTGAAAGTATCCGACGGCTGCACCATAAACGCCGACCTCTCTGCAAATGGGAAAGACAAGGCGTCGCTGAAGTGCAATGGTGCAATGGCATATACACTGTCCGCTCAGGGAGACGAGCGAATGACAGGGCGACTGAACATAACAGGCGGTTTTGCTCGTTATACACCGCCACTGCTCTCAGAAAAATTATTTACAATCAGTGACGGTAACTATGTGTTGTTTACCGGCGACATGATGAATCCGACAATTAAGTTTCACGCAGTGGACAAGCTCAAGGCAAACGTCACACAGGAGGGGCAGAACTCCCGCCTGATAGAGTTTGAGATTTCACTGAACGTGACAGGCACACTTGAGCGCATGAACATCACTTTCGACCTTGCCACAAATGATGATATTACAATCCAAAATGAACTCCAGGCGATGAGCGCGGAACAGCGTGCCACACAGGCGATGAACCTGCTACTGTATAATGTCTATACCGGACCGGGCACAAAGGCGAGCAGCAGCCTTGCGGCAAATCCGCTATACACATTCCTTGAGTCTCAGATAAATTCCTGGGCGGCAAACAACATTAAGGGCGTGGATATATCTTTTGGCATAGACACCTACAATAAAACGACCGACGGCAGTGAGCAGATGATGACAAACTATAGCTATAAAGTGTCAAAGACGCTGTTTAATGACAGGTTTAAGATAGTTGTGGGCGGTAATTATTCTAATGATGCGGATTCAGATGCGGAAGTTGCGTCTGCGCTGCTAAATGATGTATCATTTGAATACTCAATAAATCCTGAAGGCACAATGGTAATCCGCATATACCGCCATACGGGATATGAAGATATACTTGAAGGAGAAATTACCCAGACGGGAGCGGGATTTGTGTATAAACGCAAAATCCTGAAGTTTACAGATATTTTCCGCCCACATAAAAAACGGAACAGCAATGCAAAATAAGATAAAATACATATTGTACGCATTGATAGCGTTAGTGATTTCCGGATGTTCCACGACTCGCCGCATAGAGGCGGATGAAATGCTATATACTGGCGTAAAAGACGTGGAATTTGCCGGAAGTGTGACGCCGGAGGTATGTGTGCAAGACGAGATAGAATTGGCTGTTGATGTAGCACCAAACAAATATACTATTACACCGTCGATGCGCATACCTATCGGGCTTTGGGTGTATAATAACTGGAACCCGGAGGCAGGCGGACTGAAAGGGTGGATGTATCGTAAATTAGTTGAAGAGCCTGTTCTTGTGTCGGATGTGCGTCCGGAAGTTCGCACCAAGATGATAGATGAAATACTTGCAGATAACGGATATTTCAGAGGAAGTAGCTCATACACTCTAAACCAAGGCAAAAACAAGAAGAAAGCGTCAATCACATACACAGTAAATTCCGGACCTGCATATAAATTAGACAGCATCATCATGTTGCCAGACACATGCAGGCTATATCACCTTATAGACTCAGTAGCATCGCGCGACTCTTATCTCCACAAGGGGTCGCGATATTGCGTAGATTCACTAACAATAGTTCGCAACAGGATAACAAACGGGGTGCGTAACCGCGGCTATTACTATTTTCGCCCGGAATATATTGAATATCTGGCGGATAGCCTCCAACGCCGTGGAAATATCACGCTGAAGCTGTGTCTTTCAAAGTCTGTGCCACAAGAGGCACTAAATGAGTATGTCACCGGAAATGTGACAATCCTGACTCGCCGATATGAGGGTGGTGGAACGCCCGACACTATCGCTACAAGCCGCGGGACAATCATTCAGATGCAGCCATCAAAACTGCGACACGAAATAATCCCGGAATGTGTGTCATTCCGTAGCGGCAGAACGTTCTCAGTGCGCCAGATGGACCGCACTCACACCCGACTATCCCGACTGGGCATTTTCAATTCCATTTCAATGGATATTCAGCCGGATACTACAGCTGCAAAACCAACGCTTGACGTACTGATTGACTGTACTTTTGACTCTCCGCTTGAGACGAGTATAGAAGTGGGGGCGGCATATAAATCAAACAATTATCTTGGTCCAGGTGCAACATTCAGTGTGACAAATAAAAACCTTTTCGGCGGAGGTGAGCAGCTTACCGTAGGACTAAACGGCAGCTATGAATGGCAGACCGGTACTGGCAGTTCCTCTCTTCTTAACTCATACGAAATAGGGCTAAATACGTCTCTCGCTTTTCCACGCCTCATAGCGCCGAAATTTATACCTCGTAGAAACAGAAACCTAAACTGGACGCGGTTTGGACTCAGTGCAGACCTGCTAAATCGTCCACACTATTTTAAAATGGCACAGTTTGATGCATCTGTCAGCTACGACTGGTATCCTTCACGCTATAGTTCTTCTACTTTTACGCCGATAAAATTCACTTATACAAAACTTATTAACACGACCGAGGCATTCGACTCTATTGTCGCCGAAAACCGAGCTATAGAGCAGAGCTTCCGCAGCCAGTATATCCCTCAGGTGATGTATTCTTATACATATAGCCGCGCGTTTGACTCGAAAAATTCAATAAACTTTAATGTGACGCTACAGGAAGCCGGCAACGTGTTTTGGGGAATTTATGAGCTTTGTGGCTCTAAGGGGGAGAAGCAACTGTTTGGCACACCTTTTTCACAGTTTGTGAAGGGGTCGGTGCAGCTGGTGTATAATCGGCGACTTTTCGGCAATCATCACCTCGTGACTCGTGTTGCGACAGGCGCAGCACACGCATACGGAAATGCGTCGCAAGTGCCATATTCCGAGCAGTTTTATGTAGGTGGCGCAAGTTCTATCCGTGCGTTTACTGTTCGTAGCATAGGTCCGGGCAGTTACCATGTAGATGAGGAGACGGCGAATGGCTATTTCGACCAGACAGGTACGTTTAAGTTTGAATTTAATACGGAATATCGTTTTCCGCTATACGGTCCGCTTGGTGGGGCATTATTTATAGACGCCGGCAATGTATGGCTTATAAAGGAAGACCCTGACCGCCGCGGAGGTACACTAAAAGCATCTCGATTTTTCAAGGACCTTGCCCTCGGCACCGGAGTCGGACTTCGCTTTGATATCGGCATGATTGTAGTGCGAGGCGACCTTGGTATCGGTATTCACGCTCCGTATGATACAGGAAAGTCAGGCTACTTCAACATGAAGTCTTTCGGAAAGGCATTGGCGTTTCATTTAGCTATTGGATATCCGTTTTAATCACGTCTTTTATGTGTGGTTGTCTCACTTTTTTATCAAAATGAGGCTTGTTGTGTGGGTATTTATAGTGATTTTACAAAATTGATACGAATGGATATTATCCCCTCTATTTGATTTATGTTTATTAACAATTGGTAATTTGTAGATTAAATATTGTTAATTGCAATAAAGTTTTTGTTCAAAAATTATGTTATAAAACATATATTGATTACCTTTGCACCAGTTTTTCATGGTATTAGATTTAAGGTAAAAGATTATTCGTCGGGATGACGGGTAATTTTTTTTTGACCATATATTTTGAGCGCATAGCAGTGAAAATATATAGGAATTAAGGTCAAAAATGTCATAAATATGTGATTTTTAGCATATTATTTGGTAGTTTCGTAAAAAATTATTACCTTTGCAGCGTGAAATTAAAACATACTTACAATAGGTACTATTTAATGTCTAATTTTTAATAGTTTATAAAATGAACGCAGAAATTATCGGAAACTGGGCAGGTGAAGTTTGGAATGCCCTCAACGAAGGTGGCGAACTGAGCCTCAAACAGCTTAAAAAGGCTACAAAACTGAAAGACAAAGAAGTATTTGCAGCACTTGGCTGGCTTGCTCGCGAAGGTAAGGTTAACATTACAGTTAACGCTGAAGACGCTAAGGAACTTAACATAGTTCTCGCCTAATTATTAATTTGAATAGGCGTGCATATTTGATTAATGCCCGGCATTAACCGCTATATGTAATCTATATTGACGTTGCACCACTCGGATTTGTGCGGCGTTTTTTTATTTTATGAAATCATATCTTTTCAATCCGGAAAATGACCTTGCGCTGGCCGTAGGCGTGTCAAATTATACACCTCCTAAAAATGCCATGCTCCTCGGTCGCTGTGGCTCTCTCCTGCCATTGTGGTATGCGGAGAAGGGGAGCTATATTCTTGCAGATAACGCAGATGCCCAGTGGATTGAGAAGGTAAAGTCAAATTTTGGCATAGAGGCCACTGTGACTGCCACATTGCCGGCGGATGTGGAGTGTAGCCCGTGGGGCTGGTCGCCGTATGCAGCTGCAAAATTTGTGGCGGCAGGTGTGAATAATACGGTTTTGCCGGACGAAGCACAGTTGCAGAGATTAAGGCAGCTTAGCCATCGCCGCACTACTATAGATATTGTCACGAAACTTAAGGCACGACTGCCTTTCGATGTGCTGAAAGAGCCCGTAGAGGCAAAGACAATAGATGATGTAAGCCGTTGTATTGAAAGGTTTGGCACTGTTTACTTCAAGTCTCCATGGTCCAGCACCGGGCGAGGTGTGGCATCGTCGTCAGCCATGGCGGCAGATGAGGTTATGCGGCGCTGTAGGGGTATAATTTCCC